>JAYWAV010000223.1:0-4634 GCA_043782015.1 Rhodoferax sp.
GCAACACAGGCCGCCTGGTAAGCGTCTGCGTTGTTGACGGTCAACGCACCCGCCACTGCTTGCGTGCGCGTCTGGCCGCCTTCCACGTAGTCAAAGCCATCGGCTTTCGCACCCAGCGTAGGCACGTAGTGGATCAGCCGGTGTGTCACCAGATCGGCTGGAACACGGGGCACGCCAAACGCGGCCAGATAGGCCGGGCTTGCGCAATTGACCATGGGCATGCGTCCGACCGTGCGGCCGATCAAGCCCGGATCGACCACAGCACCTGCGCGCAACACGCAGTCAAAGCCTTCCCGGATCACATCCACACGGCGCTCGGTGCAACTGAACTCCAACTCCAACAGCGGATGCGCCTGCAGCAACTCCGGCAGATGGGGAATGACCGTATTGCGCGCAAGCGCGGTGGGCATGTCGATGCGCACCCTTCCCCGCACGGCGTCGGCACCCTTCTGCTTGAACATGCCTTGCAGCTCTTCCATGTCGACCAGCATGTCCTTGCAACGCTCGTAATACGCCTGGCCGTCGTGCGTCAGTTGCACCTTGCGGGTGGTGCGCTGCAACAGCCGCGTGCCGAGCTGGTTTTCCAGTTGCTGCACCGCGTTGGAGACAGTGGCTTTGGGCAGACCCAGGGCTTCTGCCGCCTGCGTGAAGCTGGAAAGCTCCGCGACGCGGGCAAAGATGGTCATGCTGTCTACGGGATTCATTGTTCAATTTTAGATAACAAACTAATCAATAAATCGGTATTTATCTAATCAATCACCATCAATAGACTTCCTTTCATCGCAAACCACCTTGAAAAGGACTTCTTATGAACACCGCCCCACTTACACCAATAACCCCCTCCAAAATCGCCCTGATCACCGGCGGCAGCCGGGGCCTGGGCCAAAACATGGCGCTGCATCTGGCGCGCCAGGGCGTCGACATCATCCTGACCTACCGCACCGAACAAGCGCAAGCCGAAGCCACCGTCGCCGAAATCACCGCACTGGGCCGCAAAGCCATCGCGCTGCAACTGGACGTAGGCAACAGCGCCAGCTTCGCCACTTTTGCAGAGCAAGTGCAAACCGCACTACAAACACCATGGCAGCGCGAGCGCTTTGACTTCCTGGTGAACAACGCTGGCATGGGCATCCATGGCACGTTCATGGACACCACCGAAGACCAGTTCACGCAGTTGTTCAACGTGCACCTCAAAGGTCCGTTCTTCCTGAGCCAAAAGCTGTTGCCGCTGATGAACGACGGTGGCCGTGTGATCAATCTCTCCAGTGGTCTGGCGCGATTTGCGCTGCCCGGCTACGCGGCCTATGGCGCGATGAAGGGCGCTATCGAGGTGCTGAGCACATACATGGCCAAGGAATTGGGCGCGCGTGGCATCAGCGTCAATGTGGTCGCCCCGGGCGCGATTGCGACGGACTTTGGCGGCGGCGCAGTGCGCGACAACCCGCAACTCAACAGTTTTGTCACCGCGCAAACCGCGCTGGGGCGCGTGGGTCAGCCCGATGACATTGGCGCAGTCGTGGCCAGCCTGCTACTGCCCGGCACCGGCTGGATCAACGGCCAGCGCATTGAAGCGTCGGGCGGTATGTTTCTTTGAAACGGCGTAACCGCGCTGTAATAGCCCACCGTATCAGGGCGAACCCGCAGCGCGCAAACCCTGATTGTGGGGAGGCCCGCCTGGCGACAGAATCGCCGCATGAACACCCTCATGGCGAGCCTATCGGCACAGTTGCTGGTCTATAGCGCAACCTGGCTGGCGTTGGGCGTCGGCTACCGGCTCAAGCGCCATGTGGCGCTGATATGGTCGGCCGGGTGGTTGCTCGGGGCCTGTGCCACCGCGCTGCTGTTCTTCAACGCGCTGGCGTTGCCAGTTCCGCGCGATCTGCTGATCAATTTGCTGGTCGTCGGTGCGTTTCTGTTGATTCGCCACGGCGTGGACGCATTCGCCGAGGTCCGCACGCCGCTATGGGAACACGCGGCCGCCCTGGCTGGGCTATTGCTGATCGAAGGCTTGCGCCCGCAGGGTGACGCCACGACCGTCTGGCGCGTCTGCATCTTTACTGCGGTTGCCAGCTGGCCCCTGATCGCCATCGCCTGGCGCATGGCGCGCTGGAAAGCGACGCTGCCGCGCACCTCGTACCTGAGCCTGACGATTCTGCTGGCACCGCTTGTCCTGACGATTGGGTCGTTCGTTGTTCGGGCGGCGCTGGTGGTCACTGGCACCGACGTCAACGAAGTCAACTATGAAAAGGGCAGCCACTTTGACCTGCTGGCCACGCTGATGTTCTTCCTGGTGCTGGGTGCCTTCAATTTTTCGTTGGCCAGCCTGGTGCTGGGCGCATTGGTGGCCCGCTTGCGCACTCTGTCGGCCACCGACCAGCTCACGGGCCTCGCGAATCGGCGCGTACTGATGCACCGGTTGGTGGAGGAGCATGCGCGCTTCCTGCGCAGCGGTCATGTGTACAGCGTGGTGATGATGGACCTGGACCATTTCAAGAATGTCAACGACACCCACGGGCACGGCGTGGGCGACCAGGTGCTCAGGGGCTTGGCCAACCTGCTGCAAAGCAGCCAGCGCCAGACCGATACACTGGCGCGCACCGGGGGCGAGGAATTCATGCTGCTGATGCCGATGACCGACGTGGACGGTGCTGTGGCGCATGCCACCCGGCTGTGCGAACGTGTGGCCCGCGCGGCTCTCGCCACTGATGCAGGTGTGCAGCACATCACGCTCAGTCTGGGCGTGGCCGAAGCGGGACTGGACGATGTGTCCGCCGATATCGTGGTGTCGCGCGCCGATGCGGCGCTGTACCGCGCCAAAGACGCCGGGCGCAACCGCGTGGAGTCGGCGCCGCGCGTGGTGATGCCGGGCTGGGTGCTCTGAGTCCACCGACAGAAACCCCCAGTGCCCATGGTCCGAAGGATTTCGCTATCCTGCGGCGTACAGCCCTCAGACCCATTTATTCGCAGGAGCCCCCATGAAACGTCGAAGCCTGATGCAACTCGGAATCGCAGGCGGCCTGGCCACACTGGCCGTGGAAGAAACTTTGGCCGCTGGCACCGACCCGCTGAACATCTCTGAAGCAACGGTTGCCGATTTGCAGGCCGCAATGCAATCCGGCAAATTGACCGCCCTGCAACTGGTGCAGGCCTACACGGCGCGCATCCAGGCCATTGACAAAGCAGGGCCCAAGCTGAATTCAGTGATTGAACTGAACCCCGATGCTGCAGCCATAGCGAAAGCGCTGGACCAGGAGCGCAAGCTAAAAGGCCCGCGTGGACCGCTGCACGGCATTCCCATCTTGCTGAAGGACAACATCGCCACCGCGGACCGCATGCAAACCACTGCCGGCTCGCTGGCACTGGTCGGCATCAAGCCGCCGAAAGACGCGCATCTGGTCAAGCGCCTGCGCGATGCGGGCGCGGTGGTACTGGGCAAAACCAATTTGTCGGAGTGGGCCAATATGCGCTCCACGCGATCCACCAGCGGCTGGAGTGCGCGCGGTGGCTTGACGAAAAATCCGTATGCCCTGGACCGCAACACCAGCGGCTCCAGCTCGGGCTCCGGTAGCGCGATGGCCGCAGGGCTGGCTGCGCTGGCGGTGGGCACCGAGACCGATGGCTCGATCACCTCGCCCGCATCGCTTGCCAGCCTGGTCGGTATCAAGCCCACCGTGGGCCTGGTCAGCCGCGCGGGCGTGATCCCGATTTCGCATTCACAGGACACCGCCGGGCCGATGACGCGCACGGTGGCTGACGCGGCGGCGCTGCTCACTGCACTCGCAGGCACCGACGGGGACGACGCGGCCACTGCGCTGGCGAACGGCAAGATGACCGACTACACCAAGGCGCTAAGCAAAGACGGCCTGCGTGGCAAACGCGTGGGCGTAGTGCGCAGCCAGTTTGAGGCGCAAGGCGAACTCGTCGGCGGCGCGGTGGAAGTCGAACTGGCCGTGCTGAAGGCGCAAGGTGCGATTTTGGTGGAGGTGCCGGAGATTCCGAACAGCGCCAAATACGGCGACTCCGAGCTGACCGTGCTGCTGTACGAGCTCAAGCACGGCATGGCGGATTACCTCGCCAAATACGCGCCGGGCTCGAAGATGAAGACGCTGGCTGATCTGATCGCGTTCAACGACGCGAACGCGGCCAAAGAGATGCCGTATTTCGGCCAGGAGCATTTCATCCGCGCGCAATTGAAGGGCGGACTCGACAGCGCCGAATACAAAGACGCGCTGGCAAATAACATCAAATACGCCCGCGAAGAAGGCATCGACAAGGTGTTTGCCGAACACAAGCTTGACGCACTGGTGGCACCCACGGGCGGTCTCGCGTGGCTGACGGATTTCATCAACAGCGACGCGTCCGGCAACAGCTTCACCTCACCCGCCGCCGTCGCAGGCTACCCGCACATCACCGTGCCCGCAGGCTTTGTGCACGGGCTGCCGTGCGGTCTGTCGTTTGTTGGCTTGGCGTGGAGCGAGGCCAGTTTGATTGGCATGGCCTACGCGTACGAACAAGCCAGCAAGCGGCGCAAACCACCTACGTATCCGAAGTCCGTCAATCTTGGTTGACTGCGCTTGGTGCTGCGTGTCCTGCTGGGGTGGGGAGTGCCTGCGGGCCTCATGGTGTGCCTAAGG
>JAYWAV010000224.1:0-12730 GCA_043782015.1 Rhodoferax sp.
AAAGAGGCTGTAGCGCTTACCAGCCGTGCGCAAGCTGCTACAAAAAAAGAAGCAGCTCCGGCTAAATAATGACCTTGCGGGGCAGACCAATATTTGCGAAGCAAATTAGCTCTGTCCCCAACTGAATAGAGAGAAACATGATGGGAAAAATCACTGGCTTCATGGAGTTTGAGCGCGTCGAAGAGGGCTACAAGCCCGTCCCCGAGCGTCTCAAAAACTACAAGGAATTCGTTATTGGCCTCGACGATGCGCAGGCCAACAAACAAGCTGCGCGCTGCATGGACTGTGGCACGCCGTTTTGCAACAATGGCTGCCCGGTCAACAACATCATTCCGGACTTCAACGACCTGGTTTTCACCGGCAACTGGAAGGCCGCGATCGACACGCTGCACAGCACCAACAACTTCCCCGAGTTCACCGGCCGCATCTGCCCGGCCCCCTGCGAAGCCGCCTGCACGCTGAACGTGAACGACGATGCAGTGGGCATCAAGTCCATCGAACACGCCATCATCGACCGTGCCTGGCACGAGGGCTGGGTGTTGGCCCAACCGTCCAAAGTCAAGACCGGCAAGAAGGTTGCGGTGGTCGGCTCCGGCCCTGCGGGCATGGCCGCTGCGCAACAACTCGCCCGCGTAGGCCACGATGTGACGCTGTTCGAGAAAAATGACCGCATTGGTGGCTTGCTGCGCTATGGCATTCCGGACTTCAAGATGGAAAAGGTGCACATCGACCGCCGTGTCGACCAGATGGTCAAGGAGGGTGTGACAATTCGCACCGGCGTGCTGATTGGCGATATGCCCAAGGATTCCAAGGTCACCAACTGGGCCAAAGAAACCATTTCGGCCGGGCAATTGCAAAAAGACTTTGACGCTGTCATTCTGACCGGTGGCTCCGAGCAATCGCGCGATCTGTCAGTGCCTGGGCGCGATCTGAACGGCATCCATTTCGCGATGGAATTTCTGCCGCAGCAAAACAAGGTCAATGCCGGCGACAAACTTAAAGGCCAGTTGCGCGCGGATGGCAAGCACGTCATCGTGATCGGTGGCGGCGATACGGGCTCTGACTGCGTCGGCACCAGCAACCGCCATGGCGCGGTCAGTGTCACCCAGTTTGAGGTGATGCCCCAGCCACCGGAAGAAGAAAATCGTCCGATGACCTGGCCCTACTGGCCGCTCAAGCTGCGCACCAGCTCAAGCCATGAAGAAGGCTGCGATCGCGTGTTCTCGATTTCCACCAAGGAATTCATCGGCGAAAAAGGCAAGGTGACCGACCTGAAGACCGTGCAAGTGGAATTCAAGGACGGCAAGATGGTTGAGGTGGTGGGCTCGGAGCAAGTGCTCAAGGCTGATCTGGTGCTGTTGGCGATGGGGTTTGTGAACCCGGTAGCGACCGTGCTCGACGCGTTTGGTGTGGACAAGGATGCCCGGGGTAACGCCCGTGCGACCACGGAATTCACCGGCGGCTATGCCACCAACGTGCCAAAGGTGTTTACCGCAGGCGATATGCGCCGCGGCCAGAGTCTGGTGGTCTGGGCGATCCGCGAAGGACGCCAGGCGGCGCGGTCGGTGGATGAGTTTTTGATGGGTGTCTCCAGCCTGCCACGCTAAAGCGCCGGCTGCTGGCGGGGCAAAGGCCAATGTCGGCAAGCCTAAGTGTTTTCCCTTATGATCGCTGTGCCGGGCTTTTGACCCGGCGCAGTTTTTTCTATGGCTCACTCCCTCCCTCCCTCCCGCGAAGATTCCCTGATCGAGATTGACCACGTTTCGTTTGGTTATGACGATCGGCGCATGATCCTGCGTGATGTGAACCTGAACTTTGCCCGCGGCAAGGTCACAGCCATCCTGGGCGGTTCAGGCTGCGGCAAGACGACACTTTTGCGTCTGATCGGCGGCGTGCATGCGCCGTCATCGGGACAGGTTCGGTATGACGGCGTTCCGGTGGATCTCGGCAATCGCGAGGCGCTTTACAAATTTCGCCGCCGCTTGGGCATGCTGTTCCAGTTTGGCGCGCTGTTTACTGATTTGTCGGTGTTCGACAACGTGGCTTTCCCGCTGCGCGAGCACACCGACATGAGCGAAGACATGATGCGTGATCTGGTGCTGATGAAGCTCAACGCGGTGGGGTTGCGCGGTGCGGCGCAACTGCGTATCTCGGAAGTTTCTGGCGGTATGGCGCGCCGGGTTGCACTGGCCCGTGCCATCGTGCTGGACCCGCAACTGATCATGTACGACGAGCCGTTTGCAGGGCTGGATCTGGTGTCCATGGGGGTTGCCGCCAAACTGATCCGCACACTCAATGACAGTACGGGCGCAACTTCTCTGCTCGTGTCGCATGACATTCCGCAGTGCATGAAGATCAGCGACTATGTGGTGCTGTTTGCCAACCAGGGTCGTATCGTGGCCCAAGGCACACCGGCTGAACTGATGGCATCCACTGACCCCGAAACCCGCCAGTTCATCCATGGCGAGCCAGACGGTCCGATCAACTTCCACTACCCGGCCAAGTCAGTGGTCGAGGAATTTGGAGCAACCGCGTAATGGAAATCGCTTTGAGTTTTATGGCCGGTATCGGCCAACGCACCCTCAATCTGCTGGGCTCGCTGGGGCACGCTGCGCTGTTTTTCTGGAGCCTCCTCAAGGCCACCGGCCCGGCCCTGCGCCGCCCCTACCTCGTGGTGGCCCAGATCCATGCTGTGGGCAACCGCTCGCTGCTGATCATTCTGGCGTCCGGTCTGGCGGTGGGCTTTGTGCTGGCGCTGCAGATGTATTACGCGCTGGTGATTTATGGCGCCGCCGAGTCGCTGGGCCTGATTGTCAACCTGTCGCTGGTGCGCGAGTTGGGTCCCGTTGTCGCAGGCTTGTTGTTCGCAGGACGAGCCGGAACTTCCCTCACCGCAGAAATTGGTCTGATGAAGGCGGGTGAACAAATCGCCGCGATGGACCTGATGGCCGTCGATCCTACGCAACGCGTCCTCGCGCCCCGGTTCATTGGTGGCGTGGTGTCCATGCCCATTCTGGCGATTCTGTTCTCTGCCGTCGGCATCATCGGCGCCTATGTCGTGGGTGTTGTATTGATTGGCATTGACGCCGGCAATTTCTGGTCCGTCATGCAGAGCCGGGTCGATGTGATCCGCGATGTTGGCAATGGTATTGTGAAGAGCATCGTGTTCGGCATCATTTGCACCTTTGTGGCGCTCTACCAGGGGTATGAGACCGAAGCGACGCCCGAAGGCGTTGCTTACGCCACCACACGCACTGTCGTTATTTCTTCGCTCGGCATCCTGTTCATGGACTTCATCCTGACGGCGCTGATGTTCTCGACTACGTGAGCCCAATATCCGCGATCTTTTGATTGAACCACCATGCAAAAACGAAACATTGAAATCCTCGTCGGCGCTTTTGTGCTGCTGGGCTTTATTGGCCTGATTTTCCTGGCCCTGAAGGCTGCCAATCTCGGCAGCTTTACCGGTTCCTCTGGCACTTACTCGGTTACGGCGCGCTTTGACAACATTGGCGGCCTCAAGCCCAAAGCCTCGGTCAAGAGTTCTGGTGTAGTCGTTGGTCGTGTCGAGTCCATCATGTTTGACGACAAGAACTTCCAGGCGCGTGTCACCATCGGTCTGGACGGCCGCTATACCTTCCCCAAAGACAGCTCGCTGAAGATTTTGACTGCGGGTCTGTTGGGCGAGCAATACCTGGGCATTGAGCCCGGAGCCGATGAAAAAATGCTGGCCTCTGGAGACACTATTGGCTCCACCCAATCCGCCGTGGTGCTGGAGAACCTGATCAGCCAGTTCCTCTACAGCAAGGCCTCGGAAGGAAAGGCGGGTCAGTAACCTATGGATATGCTGCTCAATCGTTCACACACATGGTCCTGTTGGGGGCTGGCGGCGTTTGCTTTGGCGGCCTTGACGCTGCAGGGCTGTGCCACGGTAGCCCATCCAGACAAACGCGATCCGCTGGAGTCGGTGAACCGCAGCATGTTTGCGTTCAACGACGCGGTGGATGGCGCGGTGCTCAAACCCGCTGCCACCGTGTACCGCAATGTGGTGCCCAGCCTGGTCCGCAAAGGCGTTGGCAACTTCTTCAATAACCTGGAAGACGCCTGGTCCATTTTCAACAACGCGATCCAGGGTCGGCGCATGTACACCGGTGACAGCATCGGCCGCGTGATGGTGAATTCCACGGTGGGTATCCTGGGTCTGGTTGATGTAGCCAGCGACCTGAACATCGAGCGTCACACGACCGATTTCGGCATGACGCTGGGCCGCTGGGGCGTGCCGCCCGGCCCCTATGTGGTGTTGCCACTGCTCGGGCCGTCAACGCTGCGTGAGGTTGTCGCGTTACCAGTAAATATGCAAGGCAATGCTGTGACGCATGTAGACGACGAAGGTACCCGCACCGGGCTGACGGTCGTCAAGCTCTTGAATCTGCGCGCCAAGTACCTGGGCGCTGGCGATGTGGTGGATGGCGCGGCGCTGGATAAGTACTCCTTTACCCGCGACTCCTATTTGCAACGCCAAAGGAACCAGCAATACGATGGCAATCCCCCCGATGAAGATGGGGAGACTGAGCCCGAAAAGCCGTAGCCAGCACAAGACGGCACAAAAACCGATAATAAGGGTGAGTTTCACCCAGAAAGTGCGTATGAAGTCCCCAACGATTCGATCCCTGACCGCCCTGGTTGCCCTGTTGGCGGGTTTGAGCTTCTCCGGCTTTGCAATGGCTGCTGATGAGGCGCCGGATGTGCTGATCAAGCGCCTGTCGTCTGACGTGCTCGACACCATCAAGGCCGACAAGGCCATGCGCGGCGGCGATGTTGCCAAGATCGTCACGCTGGTGGACACCCGCATCATGCCCAACGTGAATTTCCAGCGCATGACCGCATCGGCGATTGGTCCTGCATGGCGCAGCGCGACTCCTGAGCAAAAGACCAAGCTGCAGGACGAGTTCAAGATCTTGCTGGTGCGCACCTATGCAGGCGCCTTGTCGCAGGTGTCTGACCAGACCATCTCCATCAAGCCCATGCGCGGCGCTGCCGAAGACAAGGAAGTCGTCGTCCGCACCGAAGTCAAGGGCAGTGGTGATCCGATCCAGCTGGAGTACCGCATGGAAAAAACAGCCGGCGAAGGCGCTGGTTGGAAGATTTATGACCTGAACGTGCTCGGTGTCTGGTTGGTGCAAACCTACAAGAGCCAGTTTGCGCAAGAGATCAGCGCCAAGGGCATCGATGGTTTGGTCACATCACTGGCTGAGCGCAACAAGGCCAACGGCAAGAAAGGCTGATGTGCTGAGCCTGCCCGAAACCCTCACCCAAGTCCAGGCACGCAGTTGCCTGGAAGAGCTCAACGCCGGCTTGCCAGCGCAGACCGCCGAAGTGGTTGTGGACGGTACGCAGCTGAAGAGCTTTGACTCTTCGGCGTTGGCAGTCTTGCTGGAGTTCCGCCGCGAGTGCGCCCGCGCGGGCAAGCGCTTTGCCGTCAAGGGTTTGCCGGAGCGTTTGCGCGATCTGGCAACGCTCTACGGCATCGATGCTCTGCTGCCCAGCGCCTGATACCCCGCTTCTGTTTCTCCGCGTTTTCCCCTTAGTTTTCACATGACCGCCGCGTAAAATGGCGGGTTCCCATGCCCGCCATTTCGTTCCAGTCCGTCTCCAAAGCCTACCCCTCATCCAAAGGGCCCAAGGGTTCCACCTTCATGGCGCTCGATGGCGTCAGTCTGGATATCGAAGAGGGTGAATTCTTCGGCTTGCTTGGCCCCAATGGTGCGGGTAAGACCACCATGATCAGCATCCTCGCCGGTCTGGCGCGCGCCACCTCCGGTTCCGTCTCGGTGCTGGGCAGCGATGTGCAGCGCGACTTTGCCGACGCCCGCCGCAAGCTCGGCGTAGTGCCCCAGGAGCTGGTGTTCGACCCCTTCTTCAATGTGCGCGAAATGTTGCGCATCCAGTCCGGCTATTTCGGCGTCAAGAACAATGACGCGTGGATTGACGAACTGCTGGAAAGCCTGGGTCTGGCCGACAAGGCCAGTGCCAATATGCGCCAGCTATCTGGCGGCATGAAGCGTCGCGTGCTGGTTGCGCAGGCGCTGGTGCACAAGCCGCCGGTCATCGTGCTGGACGAACCCACCGCGGGCGTGGATGTCGAGTTGCGCCAGACACTGTGGGCCTTCATCGCCAAGCTCAACAAGCAGGGCCATACGGTTCTGCTCACTACGCATTACCTCGAAGAAGCTGAAGCCCTGTGCGGCCGCATTGCGATGCTGAAAACCGGCCGCATCGTTGCGCTGGACAAGACCAGCGAGCTGTTGAAAGCCGCGTCCAGCAATGTGCTGCGCTTCAAGCTCGATGGCGAGCTGCCCGCTGCGCTGGCGCAAGGTGCGCGCATCACCGGCCGTGTCGTTCAGTTTCCGGCGCACGACGCACTGGAAGTGGAGAAATACCTCGCCGCCGTACGCGAAGCAGGGCTGGTCGCGCAGGATGTCGAAATCCGCAAAGCCGATCTTGAAGACGTGTTCCTCGATGTGATGACGCAGCACAAAGATTCTGTGCATGGCGTGGGAGGCAATTCCAAATGAACGGCTGGCAAACACTGCTCTACAAGGAAATCTGGCGCTTCTGGAAAGTCGCGTTCCAGACCATCGCTGGCCCGGTGCTGACGGCCATGCTGTATCTGCTGATCTTCGGCCACGCGCTGGAAGACCATGTGAAGGTCTATGACAGCGTCAGCTACACCGCGTTTCTGGTGCCTGGGCTGGCGATGATGAGCTTGCTGCAAAACGCATTTGCCAACAGCTCCTCGTCACTGATCATGAGCAAGGTGATGGGCAATCTGGTGTTCCTGTTGCTGACGCCGCTGTCCTACCTGCATTGGTTTGTGGCCTACGTGGGCGCGTCCGTCGTGCGCGGCCTGGTCGTGGGCTTTGGCGTGTTCGTGGTGTCCGCACCGTTTACTGGCATGAGCTTTGTTGAGCCCGTCTGGATCGTGGTGTTCGCCGTGATGGGTGCTGCGCTGATGGGAACGCTGGGCCTGATCGCTGGCCTGTGGGCCGAGAAGTTTGACCAGTTGGCCGCGTTCCAGAACTTCGTCGTGATGCCGATGACCTTCCTCTCCGGCGTGTTCTATTCCATCCATTCGCTGCCCAGCTTCTGGCAGGGCGTGAGCCACTTTAATCCCTTCTTCTACATGATTGACGGCTTCCGCCGGGGCTTCTTTGGCCAAAGCGATGTGTCGCCCTGGTTGAGCCTCGCTGTCGTTGGCGGTACGCTGGTGCTGGTTAGCGGCATTGCGCTGCACTTGCTGCGTACCGGCTACAAGATTCGCAACTGACGCATTCGTAACTGATTTTTTGGATAAGCCATGACTGCCGACGACCTCCAATCCCTGATCAACAATGGCCTGCCTTGCGAGGTGTGCCGCGTAGAGGGGGATGGCCGCCACTGGTACGGCACTTTTGTCTCCAGCGCATTTGAAGGCAAGCGCCTGATCCAGCGCCACCAGTTGGTCTACGCCACGCTGGGTGATCGCATGAAGACCGACGAGGTGCACGCCCTGTCGATGAAGACCTACACTCCGACCGAATGGGCCGCGCAATGATTACGCTGGCATTGTCCAAGGGACGCATCTTTGAAGAAACCCTGCCGCTGCTCAAGATTGCTGGTATCGAGGTGCTGGACGATCCAGAAAAATCCCGCAAGCTGATTCTGGATACCAACCAGCCAGACGTACGCGTGCTGGTAGTGCGCGCGTCCGATGTGCCGACTTACGTGCAGTACGGTGGTGCCGATCTGGGTATTACCGGTAAGGACACGCTGATCGAGCACGGCAGCCAGGGCTTGTACACGCCGCTGGATTTGCAAATTTCCAAGTGCCGCATCAGCGTGGCAGTGCGGTCGGATTTTGATTACGCGTCTGCCGTCAAGCAGGGCTCACGCCTGAAAGTCGCCACCAAGTACGTGGCGATTGCGCGTGAGTTTTTTGCCTCCAAAGGCGTGCACGTCGATCTGATCAAGCTGTACGGCAGCATGGAACTGGCGCCGCTGGTGGGCCTGGCCGATGCCATCGTTGATCTGGTGTCCACCGGCAATACGCTCAAGGCGAATCACCTGATCGAAGTCGAGCGCATTATGGACATCAGCTCAAGGCTGATCGTCAACCAGGCGGCGCTCAAACTGAAGCAGGAACCTTTGCGCCGCATCATTGACGCATTCACTGCGGCCATCGACAAGAAATCCTGATTGCTATGAAATTTATAGCTGCTCCCGCCCGTCTGTCAAGCGCTGACAGCCAATTTGAGTCCCAATTCAAGGCGCGGCTGCACTGGTCTGCCGACACCGACGCTGCCATCGAAACCCGCGTCGCCGAGATTCTGGCGGATGTGCAAGCCCGCGGCGATGCCGCCGTGCTGGAGTACACCGCGCGCTTTGATGGGCTGACCGTCTCCGACATGAAGGCGCTGGAGCTGACGCAGGCGGAACTCAAGGCCGCGTTTGACAGCATCCCCACCGAACAGCGCGAGGCCCTGCTAGCCGCGGCGAAGCGCGTGCGCAGCTACCACGAAGCGCAGAAGAAAGCATCTGGCCAAAGCTGGAGCTACCGCGACGAAGACGGCACGCTGCTAGGCCAAAAGGTCACACCGCTAGACCGCGTGGGGATCTATGTGCCCGGCGGCAAGGCGGCCTATCCGTCGTCGGTGATGATGAACGCAATTCCGGCGCACGTCGCAGGTGTTGGCGAGATCATCATGGTGGTTCCAACCCCCAAGGGTGAGAAGAATGCGCTGGTATTGGCCGCCGCTTATGTGGCTGGCGTGACCCGCGCCTTCACCATCGGTGGCGCGCAGGCTGTGGCGGCGCTGGCCTACGGCACGCAATGTATTCCGGCGGTGCACAAGATCACCGGCCCAGGTAACGCTTATGTCGCCGCCGCCAAGCGCCGCGTTTTTGGCACCGTGGGCATCGACATGATTGCCGGCCCCAGCGAGATTCTGGTGCTGGCCGATGGCACCACGCCGCCGGACTGGGTGGCGATGGATTTGTTCAGCCAGGCCGAGCACGACGAACTGGCGCAAAGCATTTTGCTGTGCCCCGACGCCGCGTATATTGACCGCGTGCAAGCCGAGATTGACCGCCTGCTGCCCACCATGCCACGTGCCGAGATCATCGCCAATAGCCTCACTGGCCGCGGCGCGCTGATCCACACCCGCAGCATGGAAGAGGCCTGCGACATCAGCAACCGGATTGCGCCCGAGCACCTGGAAGTCTCCAGCACCGACCCTCACCAGTGGGAGCCCTTGCTGAAGCACGCAGGCGCCATCTTTCTGGGTGCCTATACCTCCGAGAGTTTGGGCGACTACTGCGCTGGCCCGAACCACGTGCTGCCGACCAGCGGCACGGCGCGCTTCTCCAGCCCGTTGGGTGTGTACGACTTCCAGAAGCGCAGCAGCCTGATTGAAGTCAGCGAAGCCGGTGCCCAAATACTGGGGCCCATCGCCGCCACGCTGGCCTATGGCGAAGGCCTGCAAGCCCACGCGCAAGCCGCCGAAATGCGACTGAAGAAATAAGCCTGTAAGTTTCTATGGCCTGCGGCGACTGATTCGTATGACCTTCTTTTCCATTTCCCTGAAGTCCTTGTTTCGCCCGGTGTTGTTCGCTGCATTGGTGGCGACGACGTTCATTGCCAACGCAATGACGCTGCGCGAGTTCCGTGCGCTGGAAGCTGCCAGCAAGCAGGGCGAAAACTATGTCAATTACTACTTGGTCGGTCTGATGGAGGGGGCGCTGGAGGCCCATGCCCAGGGCGTTCGCCAGGGCGCCAAGCCCAGTATTTGCCTCAACGGCCGACGCCTGGAGCCGCGTATGGCGCGTGGCTTGTATGACGGCGAGTTGCGCCGCAATGCGGGTGTGTACGAAGCCGATATGCCGGTGCAACTGGTGCTGACCAACGCACTGGTATCGGCCTACCCCTGCTGATAGTGCCGTCTATTTCTTGACGAACTCGGTCTTGCGAAACCGCAGCGCCGACCAGTCTTCGTCCACCGCCACCATGCGCACCGACTCATAGCCCAGATCGGTCAGGGATTGCCAGCCCGTATCGCGGTGGAACTCGCACTTGTATTTCTTGGACGTCTGCTTCGGGTAGACCATCCACACAATCACATCGCCCACCGCCTTGGCGTCGATCTGCGCGGTCGCCTTCTCCACCGCTGCCAGCGTGGTCACAAAGGCCATCGCGAACGATACCTCTTTGGTCTTGGCGGCACTGCGCACCACCTTCACGCCTTCAAGCAAAGCCAGCTCCGGCTCAAAGCTCTCGGGCGCGTCCAGCACGAGGATGGAGGTTTCGGATTTGAGGTTGAGTTTTTTGAAGAGGGGAGTCATGGTGGTGGATATGCAACTCACTGAATACTCTTGTAACTCCAGCTATTGCAAACGATGCCTCCTTTTCGAAGAACATCCGACCCATCGATCCAGTCGCAACCCGGTCCACGTTGTTCGAGTCGCGCCCCCAAAGAAATGAAAACAGGTGAACGAGTTAGCACAGACTTGACCTCAATTTGAATGATGTCACCGTACTTTAAGCTCAACTCTCGCGGCACGAGAACCTTTGCGAATGCAAAGGTGTCGTAGACAGTGACGAATGCAAACTGCAGTTGCGCTGTCTGTTGAATCGCGACCATGCACGCTGCGTCGCGCTTGGCACAGGCTGGACTGTTGAGTATCACGGCTTCCGAGATATCCGATGTCGTTGCGACCAAACCGTAAACCTTTTGCCCAGCCATACGCGCGAAAGCTTGTGCTTGCGATGCTGCGTCTTCAGCGAAGCATGACGAAATGGCTAAGGATAGGAGAAGTGCTAAGAGAGTTCGCATGGTGTTCGGCTCCATGTACACCGCATCACCCTGCGGGATATTCTAGAAATATTCACCATAAAAATGGCGTCTAGCGTCTGTGGAGTGTGCGTAAGCCGCTCACATAAAGATAGCGACCAGCCCGGAATATGTGGGCCGCCCATATCGTCGCCTACAGTCATGTTGTCGTCCCCCTGTTTCCCCGAAATGTAACCCGCAATCCAGCGCTGACACCGGTTCCAAGTACGACCTCAGAAAATCCGCAGTTAACACGAATTTCGTGCAACACGAAATTCGTGTTAAATTCCAATCCATGAAAAACGTCACCATCACCGTCGATGACGCTGCCCTGGAGTGGGTGCGGATTGAGGCGGCCAAGCGGAACACCAGTGTGTCGCGCCTGGTGGGGGAGATGCTGGTGGACAAGATGCAGCACGACGACGCCTATGCGCGGGCGCAGCGCGACTGGGTGGCGGACACCTCGTCGTTCAGTTCGGGTGGCAAGGCCTATCCCAAGCGAGACCAGGCCAATGGCTAGCGTGCTCGAATCAAAAAGCGCCATCGTGTTTGTCGACACGAACGTGCTGCTGGCTGCGGACGACGCCCATGACGCCAAGCGCCAGGGCCGCGCACGTGACTGGTTGCAGGCGCTGTGGCAGCACCGTGCAGGGCGCCTGAGCACACAGGTGCTCAATGCCTATTACGTTGGGGCGACGCGGCATTTCGCGATGCCGCAGGGCGATGCGCGCGCCAAGCTGCGCCGCTACCAGCTCTGGCAGCCCTGGCAGATTGACCACCAGACAGTGGAAACTGCCTGGGGTGTCGAAGCACGCTTTGGCCTGCCGTACTGGGATGCGCTGGTCGTGGCTGCTGCGGCGCAAAGCGGCGCCAGCCATGTGCTCTCGCTGGACATGCAACACGGCCAGCAGATCGATGGCGTGACCATCCTAAACCCCATGCAAACCACCGCCGCCGAACTGGGCCTTGCCGAATGATTGATGTAAACACCCTGATCCAGCGCCGCATCCGCCAGGATGTGCAGTCCATGCATGCCTATGCCATCCAGGACTCAAAGGGCATGGTCAAGCTCGACGCGATGGAGAATCCGCACCGCTTATCTGCAGACCTGCAAGATGCATTGGGCCAACGTCTGGGCGCGCTGGCGCTGAACCGCTACCCCGATGGCCGCGTCAACGACCTGCGCCATGCGCTTGCAGCGTATATCGACATGCCTGCCGGGTTTGACATCATGCTGGGCAATGGCTCGGATGAGCTGATCTCGCTGCTGGCGTTGGCCTGCGATGTGCCTGCGGCGGCGGGTGCTGCCAGGCCCGCTGTGCTGGCGCCAGTCCCCGGCTTTGTGATGTATGCGATGAGCGCTGCATTGCAGGGGCTGGACTTCATCGGTGTTCCGCTCGCTGTTGATTTCTCACTGGATATGGAGGCGATGCTGCAGGCGATTGCCAAACACCAGCCAGCGCTAGTCTATTTGGCCTACCCGAACAACCCGACCGCCAACCTGTGGAACGAGGCCGATGTGGCGCGCGTGGCGCAGGCGGCAGGGGAAGCCGGGAGCATCGTGGTGATGGACGAGGCCTACCAGCCGTTCTCCAGCCGCACCTGGCTGGACCAGATCCGCGCCAACCCGCAGGAGAATCAGCACGTGCTGCTGATGCGCACACTGAGCAAGTTTGGCCTTGCCGGTGTGCGGCTGGGCTACATGGTTGGCGCGAAAGCATTGATCGACCAAGTCAACAAGGTGCGCCCGCCGTACAACATCAGCGTGCTGAACTGCGAATGTGCGCTGTTCGCGCTGGAGCATGCTGACGTATTCGTCGCCCAAGCCGCCGACTTGCGCTCCGGGCGTGACCGTTTGCAGAAGG
>JAYWAV010000225.1:0-4618 GCA_043782015.1 Rhodoferax sp.
GGAAATTGGGGGCATTGGTGGTGATACCATCAAAAAGAGTGAAGCCGATGCAGCCGCAGCGGGCGTGCCAAGTCTATTCCAAAATGCCGACAAAAGACCTGATTTCCGTGGTGATTACCACCTATAACCGCAGCGATGCATTGGCTGCAGTATTGCGGGGATTGTCCCTGCAGGATGACCGGGGCTTTGAGGTGGTCATCGCGGATGACGGCTCCCGACCTGAGCATGTGCAGGCTGCCCACGAGGCCGCTTTACAAAGTGGTCTGACTATCGCCCATACGTGGCACCCAGACGTCGGCTTTACTGCATCGCAAGTGCGCAACCGCGGTGTCAGTATTGCCAGCGGGGATTACATCGTCCTGATGGACGGAGACTGTGTACCGGAAGTGGATTTCATCCGGCGTCACCGCCAACTGCAGGAGCAGCAATGCTTCGTCAATGGCAGCCGCGTCATGTTGTCGCCCGTGTTGACCGAGGCGGTGGTGCAAGGGCAAACGGCAATTTCCGGGC
Source organism: Rhodoferax sp. (assembly GCA_043782015.1). Taxonomy (GTDB): domain Bacteria; phylum Pseudomonadota; class Gammaproteobacteria; order Burkholderiales; family Burkholderiaceae_C; genus Allorhodoferax. The sequence continues at coordinate 511 of JAYWAV010000225.1, forward strand.
GCAGTGCTTTGTTTTGGCTAGCCCAACGGCTACATGGGAACGCGAGCAAGCTCACAGGATTGCTACGACTTCCGGACATGCCATGGCGCAAACACAAGCCGTTTGTCTGGCGCGGTATCCGCAGCTGCAACTTTGGGGTCTGGCGCACAGACTATGAAGCCGTGAACGGGTTTGATGAGTCTTTTGTTGGCTGGGGCCATGAAGATGCCGATTTCGTATTGCGCTTGCACCACGCGGGACTTACCCGCAAGAATGGCTTTTGCGCGACCGAAGTCTTTCACTTATGGCACAACGAATCGAGCCGGGCTCAGGAATCCGAAAACGCCCAGCGCGTGCGTGATCGCGTTGGCACAGGGCAGGTACAGGCAACGCTTGGTTACAAGCAAAGCCTGGGTGGTGCCGGGATGGTGGTCACAAGGCTGAGATAATCAACACACGATGATGTACAGAATCTTTCTTTTGCTTGTTGCCGGTACGTTCAGTGCCGGTGTTTCAGCGCAGTTCCGGGTAGAGGTTTCCGGTGTGGGCCTGACCCAAGTCCCCATAGCCATTACGGCTTTTCGTGGCGATGAATCGGCGCCCCAAAAAATGGGCGCGATTGTGCAGGCCGACCTGGAGCGCAGCGGCCAGTTCAAAGCTGTAGACACATCGGCGGCCCAACTGGATGAGACTTCACGTCCTGACATGTCGGCCTGGCGGCAAAAAAATGCCGATGCACTGGTCGCAGGAAGCATTACCCGACTGGCGGATGGCCGGTATGACATTCGCGTTCGTCTGTGGGATGTGGTGCGCGGGCAAGATCTGGGTGGCCAAAGTTATGCCGTGGTAGCGGGTGATTTGCGATTGGCGGCACACCGGGTTTCCGACTTTGTGTACGAAAAACTGACTGGCGACAAGGGCATTTTTTCGACCCGTATCGCCTATGTCACCAAGAACGGCCAGCACTACAACCTGTGGGTTGCGGATGCCGATGGCGAAAATGCCCAAAGCGCGCTCAACAGCCCCGAGCCCGTGATTTCTCCGTCTTGGGCCCCAGGCGGATCGCAATTGGCCTACGTGTCGTTCGAGTCACGCAAGCCCGTGGTCTACGTGCACGATGTGGCGACCGGCAAGCGCCGTCTGGTTGCCAACTTCAAAGGCTCGAACAGTGCGCCTGCCTGGTCGCCGGATGGCAAGACTTTGGCGATGACACTCTCTCGGGATGGCGGTTCCCAGTTGTATGTGATGGACTCCGCAGGCGGCGAGCCAAAACGCTTGGCCCAGTCCAGCGCCATCGATACCGAACCCACCTTCACGGCGGATGGCAAGACCATTTATTTCGTCAGCGACCGCGGTGGTTCACCCCAGATTTACCGCATGCCTGCGAGCGGCGGCAACCCGGAACGTGTGACCTTCTCCGGCACGTACAACATTTCGCCTTCCCTGAGCCCGGACGGGCGGTGGCTGGCCTACATTTCGCGGGTTAGTGGCGCGTTCAAGCTCCATATGATGGATTTGTCGTCTGGTGCTGTCAATGCCATCACCGACTCCAATGCGGACGAAAACCCCAGCTTTTCACCGAACAGCCGCCTGATCATTTACGCCACCCAGTTACTGGGCAAGGAAGCCCTTATGACCACTACGCTGGATGGCAAAATCAAGGCACGTCTCGCCGGTCAAAACGGTGATATCCGGGAGCCCGATTGGGGCCCGATGCAGAAATAATTCAATTTAACCAGGAGTATGGAATGAAACGTTTGCTATCGACGCTCGCAGTTGCAGCACTTTTGGGAGCCTGCAGCTCCCCCGTCAAGCTTGACAACGTGCCGGTGGAAGACAAGTCTGGTGCTGCAGTCGCCCCCGCAGCCCCTAAGACAGACAATGCCGCAACCAGCGCGGTCAAGACCGTGGATATCGCCAAGACCGATCAGGACGCCGCGATGCGCCAAGCCAACCGCATCGTCTACTTTGACTACGACAGCTTTGCGATTCGCCCGGAGTTCCAGTCGGTGATTGAGGCGCATGCCAAATTCCTCAAGGCTGACAAGAGCAAGAAGGTCGCACTGGAAGGCCACACCGACGAACGCGGTGGCCGCGAATACAACCTGGCGCTGGGCCAGAAGCGTGCCGAAGCTGTGCGCCGTGCGATGACTTTGCTGGGTGTGGGCGAAGCGCAACTGGAAGCGGTGAGTTTTGGCAAGGAAAAACCTGCCGTCCAGGGCTCTACCGAAGCGGCGATGGAAAAGAACCGCCGTACTGAGATCTCGTACCGGTGAGCCGCACCATGGTCACCCAGTGGCTCAAGCCCACGCGTGGGCTGGTATGCGTAGGCCTGCTGGCCATTGCGGGCCAGGCCTCTGCCGGTCTGTTTGACGATGAAGAGGCGCGGCGCGCCATTCTTGATCTGCGCCAGAAGCTGGAGACCAACCGGACCGACGCTGAGCAGAAAGTTGGGGAGGAAGCCAAGCGCTCCTCCGAGGAAGCAGCCCAGTTGCGCCGGGCCTTGGTCGATTTGCAAAATCAATTGGAAGCACTGCGTACGGAGCTTGCCAAGCTGCGTGGACAAGACGAACAAATTGTGCGCGACGTGGCTGAGCTTCAACGCCGCCAGCGCGACAGCTTGCAAACCTTTGACGAGCGGCTGCGCAAGTTTGAGCCCGCTACAGTGACCCTCGACGGCCGCGAGTTTCTTGCTGATTCCGCCGAGAAGCGCAGCTACGAAGCCAGTCTGGCAGTTTTTCGCAAAGGTGAGTTTGCCAATGCGCAGGGCATGTTTGTGGACTTTCTGACCCGTTATCCGCAGACAGGTTACCGTCCCTCGGCCCTGTTTTGGCTAGGCAACGCGCAATACGCGACGAAAGACTATAAAGACGCGATCACCAATTTCCGTTCATTGGTGGCCGGTGCGCCCGACCACATGCGCGCACCCGAAGCCGTGTTGGCAATCGCCAATTGCCAACTGGAATTGAAAGACACCAAGTCTGCTCGCAAAACCCTGGAAGAAGTCATGGCGTCGTATGCCTCCTCGGAAGCTGCTGGCGCGGCCCGCGAGCGACTGGCCCGCATCAAGTAAGCGCGGAGTATTGGTGGAGGAAGACACCCAACGCCGGTTCTCCGGCATGGAGCGGCTCTACGGCATGGGGCCTGCCGCTGCCATCCGCGATGCACATGTGGCCGTTGTCGGTATAGGTGGTGTCGGCTCCTGGGCTGCAGAGGCGTTGGCCCGCAGTGGGGTAGGGCGGCTTACGCTGATCGACATGGACCATGTCGCCGAGTCCAATATCAATCGCCAGGTCCACGCGCTGACCGCCACCGTAGGTATGGCCAAGATTCAGGCGATGCAGGAGCGCATTGCGCAGATCAATCCCGTGTGTGTGGTGAACTGCATTGATGCGTTTGTTGAGCAGCACAACTGGCCCGCAATCCTGCCTGCTGGAGTGGATGCTGTCATCGACGCCTGCGACCAGGTCAAGGTCAAAACCGCGATGGCCGACTGGGCGCGACGCAATAAGGCCTTGTTTATCTCGGTAGGCGCCGCTGGCGGCAAACGTCATGCGCACAAGGTAGATATCGCAGACTTGAGCGAAACCACACACGACCCCTTGCTGGCACAACTGCGTTATCGCTTGCGCAAGGAATACGGCGCGCCCAAAGACGGCAAGAAGATCGGCGTGACCTGTGTTTTCAGCCGCGAAGCTGTAGTGCCTGCTGACACTTCTTGCGAGGTTCAGGGCGATAATTCCCTGAACTGCCATGGCTATGGATCGCTGGTCTCGGTCACTGCCACCTTTGGCCTGTGCGCCGCAGGCTGGGTAATGGACAGAATTTCGCAAAGCACCGTAAAAAGCGCTGCAAAAAAAGATATAATTTAAGGCTTGGCGGTTAGTGGCAAACGTGTTTGTCCTGTCCGTAGGGACCATAGCTCAGTTGGTAGAGCAGCGGACTTTTAATCCGTTTGTCGTGGGTTCGACCCCCGCTGGTCCCACCAAGAATTATTCATCGGGATCTTAGCTCAGCTGGTAGAGCAGCGGACTCTTAATCCGTAGGTCGAGAGTTCGAATCTCTCAGATCCCACCACCCATTCAAGGACTTGGTCTGCAAAGACCAAGTCCTTTTGTGTTTGTGGTGC
>JAYWAV010000226.1:0-12687 GCA_043782015.1 Rhodoferax sp.
GTGGGCCGGCTGGCCAAAGAAAAAAATGTGGGTCTGGTCGTGTCCGCCTTCCGCGAAATCCGGACCCGTGTGCCCAATGCCAAGTTGGTACTGGTCGGCGACGGGCCCTTGCGCAAGGCATTGGAAGAGTCCTGCCCGGAAGCGCATTTCGCGGGCACCCGCAGGGGTGAAGATCTGGCCGCACACTACGCGTCGGCCGACTTGTTTCTGTTTGCCAGCGTGACCGAGACTTTCGGCAATGTAGTGCCCGAAGCCATGGCCAGCGGGCTGGCAGTCGTGTCCTACGATTGTGCAGCGGCCAAAGAATTGATTGTCAGCGGCGACAACGGACTGCTGGTGCCTGTGGGAGACGACGTCGCATTTGTCAATGTAGCGGTACAGGTTGCGACCGATGCCTCTTGCGTGGCGCGGTTGCGCGCCGCTGCGGTAGCGAGCGTGGCCCATCGCAGCTGGGACCATATCTTCGACGGCTTTGTACAGACGCTACGCGGCGTGCTGGAGAAACACGGTCGGCAGTTTGTGCCAGCACTGCAAGCGCCGGCAGGATCGTCAGCCACGCCACTGAAAGAGCGGTTGCCCCATTCGCACGCGAGTACCTTGCTCTAGTGGCGCGCAAAGGGCAAAGCCCCTGGGCGCCAGAACAATAACGGTGGAACCATGCTGAAACCAGCCCATCTCCTGCCCGCGCTCGAATGTCGCCTGACAGGCGATGGTCTGTGGACCGCCGTACTTCAGGTGGAAAAGCACATCCAGAAAATGCAATCGTATGCTGGCGACCAGAATGGCTGCCACCGGCACGATGGCGATGCGCTTGCCCTGAAGGTTGCTGGAATCTTGCAGACGCACATCCAGAAATGCGCGCTCGTTCTTGCAAAACAGTTTTTCCACCCGCTTCAGCGCAATGGGGTTCACATTCCAGGTGTCGCCCGAAAAGTAGCGAACCCGCTTGACGGTGCACGCGTGCGGCGCATGGAAGCGGTGGTACATGCTGGACGTCAAACGCAGAGTCACGTAGCTGCCATCGCGCCAGTCATCGATGTTTTCATCCAGGCCCAACAGATCTTCGAGCGTGTAGGGAAAGCCCTTGGCCTGGAACACGCGGGTACCTTCCACGCTACCGCAGGCGCCAATGATGGCGTCCACCGGGCTGGTCAAGGCATCCACTTGCTGCGCAATCGGCCGTGCACCATCTTTCAACTGGCGTGTGAAGCAGTCGTGCATGCTTTTGAAGCGGTCTTTTTTGGCCTCCGACAGGTCCAGGTCGCTGAAAAACTTCCACGCACCAATGGATGCATCGCGCACCAATGGATTTTCGATTTTGCTGAACCAGCCTATGAAGCGTGTCAGCGCCTGGCGCGGAATGCGGTTGGTCAGCAAAAAGTTGATGTCTTCCTGACCCAGAATTTTCTGAATGTGCTGGCGCATGGACATGGCAATAGGGCTCTTTTTAAATTGGTATGAAAGGTAAAACGTCGTGAACGAATCCTGGGACTTGAATACCGTGCTGCTGGCTGGTACCAGCGCAGCGGCGCTGTTGGTGGCATTGCAGAAAATCATGGGACGGGCGCAGCTGTCGCTGGCTAAACACAGGTCGTTGGCCGGCCATCCGCGTAGCGCACGCCGCATTGCTGCGCTGTTGCCGCAATACCTTTATGACGACACGGTGGTCTTCGCTGTGGATGGGGCTCCGACCGAGATCGTCGACCAGCGCAGGGCAGCCTTCGAGGCGCTGGTGCAGGCTATTGGTCAGCGGTTTCCACAAACGCTGGCCGCCGGCGCCGAGGTTGTGGAGGGGTTGTCCGATTTGCAGTTTATCAGTGCCTACCGCGTACCGTTTCAGTTCCGCAGCCTCGTTAGCCGGGGCTTGAAAATAGGCTCGTTCCTGCAGTCCTCGTCTGGCGTGACGGTGACCGATCTGGACAACAACACGTTGTTCGATCTGACGGGGTCGTATGGCGTCAATTTGCTGGGCAATGATTTCTACAAGACTTGCATTGATCAGGGCGCAGACTTGGTGCGTGATCTGGGTCCGGTGTTGGGTGCTTACCACCCGGTGATGCTGGACAATGTGCAGCGTCTTAGACGCATCTCCGGTATGGACGAGCTGTCGTTTCACATGTCTGGTACCGAAGCCGTTATGCAGGCTGTACGCCTGGCCCGTTATCACACGGGACGCAACAAGATAGTCCGCTTCTGTGGCTCGTACCATGGCTGGTGGGGCGATGTGCAGCCGGGCATTGGTAATCCGATCGCCGCGAAAGACACATTTACGCTGGGCGAGATGAGCGAGCGCACGTTGGGCGTACTGCGCAGGCGCCGCGACATTGCCTGTGTGCTGGTCAATCCCTTGCAGGCCCTGCATCCGAATATGGCGGCACCCAGCGATTCGTCTTTGGTCAATGGTTCGCGCAAAGCGAAGTTCGACCGAGCTGCTTATACGCAATGGCTGAAGGATTTGCGTGCCGTCTGCGACGAGCGTGGTATTGCATTGATTTTTGACGAGGTGTTCGTGGGCTTTCGGCTTGCAGCCGGGGGTGCGCAGGAATACTTTGGCGTGCGTGCCGACCTGGTCACCTATGGCAAGACGCTGGGTGGCGGTTTGCCGATTGGTGTGTTGTGCGGAAAACGCGTGTGGATGCGTCGCTACCGGGACGATGCGCCGGCCGATATCTGTTTCGCGCGGGGCACCTTCAACTCTCACCCCTACGTGATGGGCGCTATGAATGTTTTCCTGCGCCATCTGGACCAGCCTGAGGTGCAAGCGCGATACCAGGGCCTTGACGGTGTATGGAATGCCCGCGCGACAGCATTGAACCAGCGCCTGCAAGACATAGGCGCGCCGGTGCAGGTGGCCAGTATGTCGACTATTTGGACGGTTCTGTATACGCAGCCGGGCTGCTACCACTGGTTGTTTCAGCACTATTTGCGCCAGGAAGGATTGGCTCTGAGCTGGGTGGGCACCGGACGTATCATCTTCAGCCTGAATTTCGGAGACACGGAATTTGATGAAGTGCTGCGCCGCTTTGAGGCTGCCGCCCGTGCCATGCAGGCGGCAGGTTGGTGGTGGACAGACGGAACCCAGACTCACAAGAGCATCAACAAAAGAATCCTGATGGAGTTACTGACGGCAAGGTTCTAGCGCGTCCGCACCGCATGTGCCTGGCTACTTAGCCGGGCATGTGGTTCATATGCTGCCGCGGTTCGATCAGCTCGCCGCGCAGCAGCGCAAGTGGGGCCTTGTAGTACAGCTTGATGTCGTGGAACGGATCGGTCAGGATCTTGGTGCACCAGACCAAACCATCCATGACGCCTTTGATAAAGAATAAGTGGATGGTGCGAAACACCAGCCCGCCCACACCAACAGCCAGCCACAAGTCACCGGTGTGGCGCATAAAGTCTTGCCACCCCATATGTGGCTCAAAGATACCCATCAGGCTGGGGTCGATCAGCAGCAGCACGGGCATTGCTGCCCAGATCGCCATCAGCACGATCTTGCGTTGCAGGTTGTAGCCGACCTTAATCTCTTCCTTGTGTTCGTGCGTGGCCTGGTTTACTTCGTCGTAGCCGCGCGGCTCGAAGAAGAAGTGCCCGGATTGCCGCGCGGTCATGGAAACCAGCCAAGCCAGCAAAGCGGCGAGGGCCGGATCCGTGAACAGCAGCGCATACGAGATCACAAAACAGACAGCGCTGAGCAAATGCAGCGACTGGTTGATGCGGCTGTGGTGGTAATAGCGGTGGTCATCCCAACGCTGGATTTTCAGTTGCCGGAAAAATTCATCCATGGGGAAAAACTCCATAAAGCTTGCATTTCATGCTAGCTCAGATTGATGGCACATCCGTGACAAAAACTATGACGGTTTGGTGAAATGAGACGACTGAAATTGAGAGTTCTCAACGTCCGATGGCGAAATATTCGATACCCATACCGCGTACGTATGCAGGGTCGTACAGGTTGCGCCCGTCAAAAATAACTGGCTGGCGCAGACTGGTCTTGATGAGGCCAAAGTCTGGGCTGCGGAATTCCTTCCACTCAGTCACAATGACCAGCGCGTCGGCATCTTGTAGAGCCTCTGAGGCGGACGCAGCAAAGCTTAGACCCACGGTGCCCTCCAGCATCTTTCGCGCTTGGTCGGTTGCGACCGGGTCGTAGGCCGCAATGCTGGCGCCTGCTGCCACCAAGTCGCGGATGACCGTCAGGCTGCTGGCTTCGCGCATATCGTCGGTGTTGGCCTTGAAGGCCAGTCCCCAGACAGCAAATCGTTTGCCGTTCAGATCGTCGCCGAAACGGTTACGTACTTTCTTTGCCAGCACATGCTTTTGCTTCTGGTTCGCCCTCTCCACTGCTCCTAAGACCTCCAGCTCAATATCTGCTGACTCTGCGGCAGAGCGGATCAGAGCTTTGACGTCTTTGGGAAAGCAGGAGCCGCCATAGCCTGCGCCAGCATACAAGAAGTCGTAGCCAATGCGCGGGTCGCTGCCAATGCCTTTGCGGACCAACTCGATGTCTGCACCAAGTTTCTCGGCCACATTGGCCAATTCATTCATGAAGCTGATCCGGGTGGCCAGCATGGCGTTGGCGGCGTATTTGGTCAACTCCGCACTGCGAACGTCCATCAGGATCAGCCTGTCGTGGTGGCGCTGAAAAGGGGCATACAGCGCGCGCATGTTTAGGGCAGCTTGCTCATCATTGCAGCCCAACACGATACGACCGGGGCGCATGAAGTCATCAATGGCGGCGCCTTCCTTCAGGAACTCCGGGTTGGAGACCACGCTGTAAGGAATTTCCACGCCGCGGGCTTTCAATTCTGCAGCGATGGCCTCGTGGACTGCATCCGCAGTGCCCACTGGCACGGTGCTCTTGTCGACGACGACCTTGTAGTCGTTCATGTGTCGGCCCACGTTGCGGGCAGCGGCGAGCACGAACTGCAAGTCGGCAGAGCCGTCCTCGTCTGGCGGTGTGCCTACGGCAATGAACTGGATCGTTCCAAAGTGGGTAGCCCGCTCGCTATCGTTGGTGAAATGCAGGCGGCCAGCCGCCACGTTGCGCCGGACCAAGTCCTGCAAGCCGGGTTCATAAATGGGGATCTCACCCCGCTGCAAAAGTTCGATTTTGGCGGCATCTGTATCAAAGCAAATGACGTCATTGCCAACTTCGGACAGGCAGGTGCCAGTCACCAAACCTACGTAACCAGTACCTACAACCGTGATTTTCATCTGTGCAGCTCTCAGGCGTTTGAAACGCGCCAGTCTGCTCAGGGCCCGCGTCAAAATGATGACGTATCAATGAAGAATCCATGAAATTCTGCGTGCAACTTGTTACTTGTTGCTTGCAATCTGAATCGCTCCGAGTTTTGTGGACGCCTGACAACTTCAATTGAAGGTACAAGCAAACCAGCTTTTTTGCCCGGGAGAGGGGGTTAGGCTTGCCGTAGATGGCATAAGTGACAAAAAAATGACGCCCGCGTGAACGCTGTTTGTCATTTCGCCTGTTTTGTATAGCGCGTTAGATAAAAGGCTCGCAGAACACCACCCCAATTCATGTAGATTGACAAGCCTGCAAAGGTGGAAATCGATGTCAGCCTTCAAGGAGGTACGCAAGGTAATCGCCAAAGACCCAACTTCCTAATTGATGGATTTTGGCGGCTATCATGGCCTAGTGCAATCACGCCCGATCAATGTGCTTTTCGTGTCCCGAGAGAACGCTTGTAGAAGTCTGATGGCCGAAGCTTGTGTGAATAAGCTTTCAGTTGGCAGTTTACGGGCCTATTCGTGCGGCGACCCCGATGCTATGGCCAAAGAACCTTATGGTTGGGCACTATTGGCACTTCAGTCCTCGACAATGCCGACCAAAGATCTGCGCTGCAAAGCGTGGAGTGAATTTTCTCGAAACTCAGCGCCAAAAATGGACTTTGTCATTGCGCTGGACGCTCCAACATCGGGGCGTCACCCTTCATGGCCAGGGCAACCTGAAACGGCAATGTGGGAGTACCCTGAAATAGACGCAAACCGAGTTTCAAATCCTGCGCTGCTGGCAATTCAGTTGCTGCACTCCCTTCGCAGAAGAATCGAACTGTTCTCCATTCTTTGTTCTAAAGGACTTAGTCGCGGCGAACTGCGAAACGATCTGCGTGATCTCGCCCATCTGCGTTGATCAGATCAAGAAGGTCGGCCGCAGGCGCTTGGCGGTCCTTTCTTCTAGGTTGCAACCTTTTCTGCCGCACCAATTGGTGCCGCGATGCTGGGCGCAAACGTCGGTGTTGACTCATCAGGTGTGGTGGCTGAGGCCGTTGTTTTGATTCAAGGGGCGGCACTGAGCACAGAGGTCAAGGCGCATTGCTATAAATAATGCAGCTGACTGCGCACACTCCATAAGCGCTAAAGCTTTATTTGGCACTTAGTCCAAGTAGAGAGGGTAAGCCGGTTGCCAACATCGGAACCCAGGCAATGGCCAGCGTTCCCAGGAAGATGGCCAGTAGAGCCGGCAACACCGCAACGGCCACGTAGCGCACCGGTTTATCAAACATGGCCGACGCGAAGTAAATGTTCATCCCGGCTGGCGGACACAGGAAGCCCATCTCCATGGCTGCCAGAAAGATGATGCAGAAGTGCACCGGGTCAATGCCGTAACTCAAGGCCACGGGCAGCAGCAGCGGCACCAGCACCACGATGGCGGCAAAAATTTCCATCAGTGCGCCCGCCAGCAGCAGGAAAACGCACAGCGCCAGCAAAAAGACAAACTTGTTGGGGATGACTTCTTGCGCCCAGGTGATCGCCAGATCCGGAATGCCAGCGTCGACCATGTAGTTGGTCAGGCCCAGTGCCATGCCCAAAATCAGCATCACGCCGCCAATGATCTGCGTACAGTCGCTCAGGGTTTTGCCCAGCAGGGGCCAGTGCATTTCGCGGTGCGCCAAAGATTGGGTCAACAAGGCGTAGGCGGCGGTCAGGGCCGCGCTCTCGGTCGGCGTGGCCAGTCCGCTGACCAGCGAACCAATGGCCACAAACGGCGCCAGAATTTCCCACTTCGCGGCCCATGCTGCAGCGCCAACCTCACCCCATTTCCCCCGAGCGTAACTGCGGGGCGAAACGCCCGTACCAGGCGGAGCGTCGGCAGCGCTGAGCCCGGAGCGCTTCAGGTACCCGCCAAATACCAGCAGGAAAAACACCATCACCACGGCGGGCACCAGCCCGGCCAGAAACATCGTGTTGATCGGCACCCGCGCGATGATGGCGACCATGATGAGCGGGACGGATGGCGCGAGCAGCACGCCCAGGGCACTGGCACTGGTGACCAGGCCAATGCCACGCTTCTCCGGGAAGCCCGCATTGCGCAAGAGCGGCAGCAGCAGGCCGCCCAGCGCCAGAATGGTGACGCCGCTGCCGCCCGTAAACGCCGTGAAGAACGAGCACATCACGGCGGATGCACAGACGGTGCCCGTAACGCCGCCGCCAAACAGCGCTACAAACAAGGTGCCCAGACGCCGGGCTGCGCCCGTGCGTGCGAAGATCAAGCCCGCCAGAGTAAACAGTGGCAACGCAGGCAACGACGGATTGACGGTGATCTGGTAGTGCGATAGCGGCACAGACGCCAGCGGCAGCGCGTCTTGCCAAAACAAGGCCAGCGCCAAACCGCCTAGCACAGCGAATATGGGGGCACCAGCCAGTAGGATCGCCACCAACCACAATGCGGCAGGCCACAGTGTCAGGGCCGTACCGTCGAATTGCGCACCCAAGAAGGCGCCGCCCGCCATCAACACTGCACCGGTTGCGCGCTTGACCCATGGCGTCTGTGCACACCGCGCGCCCAGCTTGAAGCCAAGCAATGCAAATCCCAACGGCAACGCCGCCTGTACCCACCACACCGGCATTCCATAGGCCAGGGCGTGTCCGCCCTGCATTTCGCTTTGCACAAACTGCCAACTGGCCCATACGAGCAGCCCGCAAATAAACGCAGCACTGCCATTCGCAAACGCCTGCGTAGCCTTTTGAACACGGTCACGGCCCAACGTACCCAGGCCGCTGCCCAGCGTGGTCAAGTGCCCGTAACGCTCTGCAGCCACTGCCCCAAACATGGTCAGCACCAGACCCAGGTGTTGCGTCAACACGGCGGAGTTCTCTATGCCCTTGCCCATGAATGGGCGGGAAACAATTTCAATGAGGGGAATCAGCGTCATCAGCACCAGGGCGGCTGATGAAATCGCCTCGTCCAGACGCCACTCCCAACCCCTGCGCGCTGGCGATCCGGGTTCCGTCGCCATTGCTATTTGGCCTTGCCTGCGCGGTAGGCCTTCAGGTACGTAAACACTTCATCAAAAGTCTCGGCGGGCACCATCACGCCGCGTATGCGGGGATAGAGTTTTTCTGCCAGCTCATTCCATTCCTGCATTTGCACGGCGTTGGGCTTGTTGACCACCAGGCCGCGCTTCTTCATCGCGTCCACCGCTTCGTCCACCTCCTGGCGGGCTTTGCTACGCAGCTGCACACCGGCCTTGTCGCTGGCCGCGCGCATCGTCTGCTGCACTTCGGGCGACATGTCGTCCCAGGTCTTTTTGGTGATGACCAGCGCGCCCACGATCGGCGCCCAGTTGATGTCCAGCATATGGGGCGCAGTGTTGAAGATCTGGCTGGCCAGCGCGAAGTAGGGCGTCGATGGCACCACATTGATCATGCCGGTCTGGATGCTGGGCAGGATGTCACTGGTCTCCAGCGGCACCGGCGTGTAGCCCAGGCTTTTCATGATCTCCTGTTGCTCGGGCTCCGAGCCCCAGGCGAAGAACTTCATGCGCTTGAAGTCGTCGGGTCGCACGGCCGGCTCTTTGGAAAAGAAACGCACCCAGCCCGCGTCGCCCCAGGCCAGCACGACAAAGCCCTTGTCCAGAAACTTCTTCTCCATGGACGGGCGCATTTTCTCGCGCACATAGTCCACTTCTTCCCAGCTTCTGAACAAGAGCGGCATGTTTTGCAGCGCACTGATGGAGGGCTCGATCTCGCGCAGCCCCACCACCGACAGCAGCGCGCCCTGCAACTGGCCAATGCGCATGCGCCGCGCCATCTCTGCCTCGCCGCCCTGACTGCCGTCCGGATACACCAGGTACTTGGCGTTGCCGCCCTGCGCCGTGCGCCACACTTCGCCCAACTCCATCAGCTGGCGGTGGTAGAGCGAATTCTTCGGCGCTACGGTGCCAATGCGCAGTTGTTTGTCGGCCGCCCAGCTTGCAGGCGCTGCGACGATCAGGGTGCACAGCGTGAGAAGCTTGAGAAGCGCCAGGATGCCCTTGCGCGATATGGCGTTGCTCGGTTTCATTGTTGGTCCATTCAAAAAAGATCGTCGGCCACACCCAGCAGCCACTGGGCGCGCTCACCCATGACTTCATTGGCAATATCGCGCTTGGCCTGGCTGGCGGTAATGGCCTGGCGCAGCAGGGCTTCAAAAGCGGGGCGGTCGTTGGCGGGCAGGGCGATGGCCTCCGCTTTGCCGACAAAGGCCCCGGCGTTTTTGCCGGCACCCAAGGCAATCGCCTGGTCAAAATACGTGGTCGCCTGGCGTACCGACCCGCCGGGGGTGGATGCCTCAAAGGTTCCCATCAAACTGGCCAGCGCGCCATTGCCATGCTCCGGCTTGACGCGGTAGGCCAGCGTAGCCAGGCGAACCGCCAGCGGCAAATCGGCCACGGTATCGGGGTTGTCTTTGGAGAGCGAGATGTAGCCACCCCAGGCTGCCGCCGTCCAGTAGGCCACGCCAATCTGGTCCACCGTCAAACGCGGCCACTGCTTCGCGTCCGCTTGGGCCAGCGCTTTGGCAAAGCCTGGGATGCCGGCCTCCAGTGCGTTCATGCCGTGGCGGTAGGCGCGCAAATACAGGCGCGCGGCGCGCTCGCGCAGCTTTTGTGCGGCCTTGGCATCTTTGGCTTCGATGCGCTCGGCGTCCGTGGACACAAAGGCGAACGCGTACTGCGTGAACCCGGCGCTCACCGCTTCGGCCAGCTTCAGGTTGCCCGGATTCTCGGCCAATAGCGATTCCGACAGCTTCAGGTAAAACGCACTGGCCTCGCGCGCCAGCACCAGATCGTCTTCGGCCGCATTGCCCTGGTTCGCCAACTCATTGGCAACGCCTTGAACAATGAAGTAGCGCGGGGAGCAGGCGCTGAGTCCAAGGAGCAGTGCAAGCGCCGCCGGGAGGAGGTAAAAATACTTGGGCAAGATGACGCAATTTAGCCCGGCCATGTGTAGGAACGATGACGCTAGTCCGACTGTCTTGCGAAAATTCCAAGTTGGCGTATGAAGTCAGACTATCTTCAAAGTGCGGAACAGCATTGCCCCAAAGCGGACACGGCATAAAGTCTGCAAATGCCCAAAGCGCACTATGAATCACGGGATTTGGTTTGTGTGCGTTAGACGCACTCTTTGTGTCACTGCTGCGCTGCCAACCCCGTAAATACATCCATCGCCTTCCACTCCAGCGGCAACCGCAAATCCAACTTGGCCTCTTGCGAACGGCGCTGCAGGTAGTTCAGACTCACATCGACATGGTCCAGCGGCAGTGGCAAAGCCTGCATCGGGCCATCGGATGAAATCCAGAAATCGTCCCAGTGGATGGGGATGATGCGTTTGGGCTGGGTCGTTGCAATCACCTCATTCCACAGCGTGTCGCGATACGCCTCGCTCTGGTTGCCCAGCGTGCCAATACCCAACAGCACGACATCCGCTTTAACGCCCTGCAGCGCGCCCGGTACAAAACCCGCCGTTCCTGTGATCAACAAGCGTTTGCCTTTGTGCTCCACCAGCACCGCATAGCTTTGCCCTTCCTTGTAGGCAAAGGCGCGCTGGGGGGGCACCAGCGGGGCGGTGATTTCGCCGCCGGTAAAACCGGTGGGCGCGTGGATGCTGGGGTAGAGCGTGACGGTGAATTTACCGAAGGTGTAGGGCTTGCCCAGTTCGGCCACGCGGGTTTGCTGCTCGGCCAGGCCCCAGCCGCGGCCCACCATGGCCGTGGACGACGACCCCAGCAAGAGCGCGCCGGTGCGCTTGGCGACTTCGGGGGCGTCCATCGCGTGGTCGTAGTGGGAGTGCAACGGAATGATGGCGGCGAGCTTGCCGGTGCGTTGTGGAATGCCTGCACGCTGCATACCGCGTGTAATGCTATCAAGGTCAGGCTGCACAGTGCCTGCCAGGCTGCTCATGCGATCCGGGCGCGAGAAGAAGCCATCGGTCATCAGCGCGGTTTCGCCATCGTCCAACAGCACGGTGGCAACGCCCAGAAAACTAACTTTGAGTGTTGACGTTGGCGCCTGAGAACTGGGCCAGCGCAGGCTGTCAAATGGTGTCAAAGCGGGTGGATGCGTCAACATCCAGGTGACCGCCGCAACGGTACCCGCGATCAGGAGCGCCAGTGCGGCCAGCACCCATTTGAGCCAATGCCAAAGTTTCTTCATCGCCAACTCCTCGTTGTTGTTACGCCAGCACGCCCAGCGCCAAAGTCAAACTCAACACCCCCAGCACCGTGGACAGCGTGACCAACCCGGCGACATAGGCGCCGTCATAGCCCATGCGCGCTGCCAGCACGTAGCAGCTTGACGCGGTGGGCAACGCCGAGAACGCCAGCAGAATGGTGGTCTGCACGGGTGACAGGCCAAACAGTTTTGACAGGCCCAGCGCCACCAGCGGCAAGATGAAATGCCGGATCGACAGCACTGCCACGGCCAGTGTTTTGGCGCGCGCCAGCGCCCCAAATTGCAAGCCAGCCCCGGCAGCCATCAAGCCCATGGCCAGTGACGCTGCGCCCATTCGCGTGACGGTCGGTTCCAGCCAGACGGGCATGACAAATCCGAGCACGTTGGCAACCATGCCCGAGGCAGTGCCAATGAACAGCGGGTTGCGCACCAGTTCGCTCAAAAACCCGCGCCGGGCATGGCGCGCCATGGGCCACACTGCGCCCACGCTGAACAGCGGCACGCACACGCCAATGAGCACCGCAATCAGAGCCACGCCTTCGCGCCCGGCCAGGCGTTCGGCCAGCGCCAGCGCAATGAACGAATTGAAACGAAACGCCACCTGCGCGCTGGCCGCGTGCTCGCGCGCGTCGATGTGGTTTTTGACCCATGGCAGATAGGGCAGCGAATACGCCAGCCCGATGCCAATCAAGCCCATGGCCCAGCCAGCGCCAATCAAGCTCGATGCTGCTCGCAAATCCAGCGGGCTCTTCACAATCGAGTGAAACAGCAGCACCGGGAACAGCAGGTAATAAACCAGCGCGTCCACCTGCTGCCACACGGTGCGGTTCAGCGCGGTGTAGCGGCACACCAGGTAGCCAATCAAAATCAGGGAAAAGTCGGGGAGGAGAAGTTGGGCATAGTTCACCCGATGAGAATACCAGCCGGGTTGAACTGCTTACGGGTATTCCACAGACGGCAAAACCGAAGGGCCGGTTAACATCATTGGTTGTGTTCAATCGGCATTTCAGGAGCCCTACCACCATGCATCGCCCCACGCTTTTTGCCCTCAGTCTTCTTGCTGCCGCCACCTCTGCGCTGGCCCAGGGCTACCCCAACAAGGTCATCAAGCTGCAAGTGCCGTTTGCCCCCGGCGGCACCACCGACATCATTGCCCGCACCATCGCCGATGCGCTGGGCAAGGCCATGGGCCAAGTGGTGGTGGTGGAGAACAAGGCCGGCGGCGGCGGCGTGATTG
>JAYWAV010000227.1:0-4609 GCA_043782015.1 Rhodoferax sp.
CCGTAAATCTTGCCGATGCCATGCGGCCCCATGCGCTTGCGCACGTTCAGCAGCAGCGAGCCTGAACCGCAAGCGAAATCCAGCACCGTGTCCAGGCGCTTCTTCGGCCCGGTTTTGGGTTCCTGGCTGTCCAGCGTGACGATGGTGGAAAGGATGTCGGAGATTTGCTGCGGCGTATAGAACTCGCCCGCCTTCTTGCCTGAGCCCGCCGCAAACTGGCCGATCAGGTATTCGTAGGCATCGCCCAACGCATCCATGTCGGTGGAGAACGCCACCAGCCCTTCGGCAATCTTCTGGATGACGGTGCACAGCTTGGCGTTGCGTTCGGTATAACCCTTGCCCAGCTTCGGTGAGCTCAGATCAATCTCTGAAAACAGCCCCTGAAAAGTGCTCTCGAAAGACTCGGTCTCGATGTATTTGAAACCCGCCTGCAGCGTGCCCAGCAGTTCACCGCGCTGGCTGCGGGCCATGTTGGCGATGCTGTTCCACAGGTGCGGCGGCTGCACCACGTAGTGCACCTTGCGGCGCATCTGCTTTTCAAACTCCGGTATGTCGCTTGGGTTATGGGCGTACCAGACGGCCAGCGGCACCGGGCGCGTTTTGCTGTCGTCTGCGCCGTCCACCCGGGGGTAGTCCTTGCCCAGTTCTTTCTTCGCCGCCGCCTCATAGTTGTCAGACAGGTAGCGCAGGAACAGGAAAGACAGCATGTAGTCGCGGAAATCATCCGCGTCCATCGCGCCGCGCAGTTGGTCGGCAATGGCCCACAGGGTCTTGCCCAGTTGTTTCTGGTTTTGTTCGGTCATGGTGATGTTTCGTCTTGGCCGTCGGCTGGCGTCTTGTCATCACTGCGCCCACCGATCAAACGCTTTTCACGTTCGATTTCGGCAATCAGCTCTTCTTCGGTTGGCAATACCCGCTGATATTTGGACGCAAAGAGCTGCTGGCTGTCCTTGATCACTGAGTACTTGACGATGGTTTCATCCTTGCTGTCGCACAGAATGATGCCAATGGTGGGGTTGTCGTCTTCGCCGCGTTTGAGGTCATCAAACATGCGCACATACATGTCCATCTGGCCAATGTTTTGGTGGGTCAGCTTTCCCGTTTTAAGGTCGATGATGACAAAGCACTTCAGCAAGTAGTTGTAGAAAACCAGATCAATGAAGAAATGACTGGTTTCTGTGCTGATGCGCATTTGCCGCGCCACGAATGAAAATCCTTTGCCCAATTCGAGAAGAAATTTCTGCAACTCGTCAATGATCGCCTGCTCCAGCTGGCTCTCCTTGATTTGCCCAGTCTCCGGCAATTGTAAAAACTCCAGCACGTAGGGGTCCTTGATGAACTCCAGGTGTGCGGACGTGGTCGATGGCTTAGCTTGGGTGGAGAGCAGCCGTTGAAAGCTTTGGCTCTTGATGTTGCGTTCAAGCTGGCGCACCGTCCAGTTCTGCGCCCGTGTTTCATTGCAGTAGTATTCAATCGCCGGCGGTGAATCGGCCCGCATGATCAGGCGCAGGTGGCTCCAGCTCAAATCTCTACACAGCGTGTAGAGAATCTGCTGGTCAGGAAACACCCGATAAAACTGGCGGCAGTTGTAAAGGTTGGCGTACGAAAACCCCTTGCCAAGATCGGCTGTCAATGCAATTGAAAGCTCTTCGAGCAGGCGCGCGCCGTATTGGGCTTTCTGCTGCCCCAGTTGCTCTTCTTTCACAATCCGATGACCGATCAGCCAATAGGCCTCCACCATGGCGGCATTCACCGCCGAGCGTGCCTTGCTGCGCGCCAGTTCGAGGATGCTTTTGATGTCCGCGTGGAAAGTGGTCAGGGCGCTCATACAAGTAGTTTGTGAACTGCCGAGAAATCCTTGGTAATTGAAAGGACGCCTGCTGTGGTGCGAACCGTCAAGGATTCCTTGACGGTTGCCTTTTCGCTGGAACCGGTTTGAGTTGTCAAGGAATCCTTGACAACTCGTCTCGGCTGCAAGGCAGGCGTGCCCTCTGTCGCTGCGAAGTAAGTCGCGCCGCTCACGCCTCAACCTCCTCCGCCGAGGGAAAAAGCTGCTGCATCAGCCCTTTTTTGTGGGTCTTGAGGGCGGCGAGCTTCTCGGTTTGAGCCAAGATAGCTTCGTCAATTGCTGAGAGGCAATCCGCTATCCGTTCCTGTTCTGGAAGTTCTGGAGCTGCCAATTCTACGGAAGAAAATATTGACTTATTGACAATGGGAACCGCTTGGATTCCTGCAAGTTTAGAGATCTTGGCCGCCATACTACTTAAAGCGTAGTAAACAAAACCGTCAGAGTTATTGAGGTTTGGTATCACCGAATTGATCTGTTGATTTGTTGCGCATTCGTGCCGGTTTTGCGCAATTTTCCCAATCGTTGAACCAATACACACGAACAAGACACTGTTGGCCTTTATCGGACGGGTTTCTTCGAAACCCAGTGAGGTCAAGGTGGTTTTTGTCTTTTCGACGAATCTACTGTCCGAAATGTCGGCGGGAGATACGAATAACCTGTCTCCGACGTAGTATTCTGGCTGAGCGGTACTGGGCGTACTTCCTGTGACGACTTCGCCCAGTTTTCCTATTGATTTCGGCTCCCACTCCACTGCGTTTTGGAACTCAGGGAAGCGCAGGCGGGGCTGGGTTTCGCCTTCGCGAGGGAAAAGCTGCTGCATCAGCCCTTTTTTATGGGTTCTGAGCGCATCCACTTTCCGGGCTAGTGCGGCGATCAACTCGTCCACCGAACTGAGGCAGTCGGCGATTTTTTGTTGCTCTGCAGGACGCGGCGTCGGAATCTCGACTCCGAAGAAATGCTCCTTGCTTATGTTCAGCAATCCGTTGCTGCGTGCTCCACTTGTGATGTGTTTCTTCAGCTGCTTGCCGTGAATATTCTGTTCGAAGCAATTATTAAAGAATTTCGCTGAATAATCGTCTTTGAGTCGAAAGCAGATGAAGACGTTTGGTGCCGCCACTTGCCCCCAGTTCTGCAATTGGTAGATACAACCCTGCGGAAATTTCAATGAATTTCCCTTGTTGTAGGCAAAATCCCCATCACTCACCAGTGTGTAGAGCTGATACTGGTTTCCTGAAATGTCTCTACCAAACTTCTCGGATTGCGGAACAAATCCAATGCCTGCGGAAATGCTGACGGGTGTCAGCTTTCTTTGACCAACGCGCTCAATCACCAGCACCGAGGCTTCTGCAAGAGAAACAGGCTTCCAAGCCTCAGCGTTCAAAAATTCCGGAAACCGCAGCCTAGGCACCAAAGCCTTCACTTCACTCATCCCCCACCCCTTGATGCTGCGCCAGCAGTTCATGCAGCTTGGCGGCAATCAATTTCTTGTCGGGCAATTGCAGCTGGTATTGGGCAATGAGCGCGGGCGAGAGGTTGCGCGACAAGGCGTACTCCACCACCTCGTCGTCTTTGTCGCGGCACAGCAGCACGCCGATGCTGGGGTTCTCATGCGGCTTTTTCACGTCGCGGTCCAGCACTTCCAGATAGGAATTCAGCTGGCCCATGTGTTCGGGCTTGAAGGGCCCCACTTTCAGCTCAAAGGCTACCAGGGCCGACAGGCCCCGGTGGTAGAACAGCAGGTCGATGTAGAAGTCTTGGTTGCCCACTTGCAGGCAGAATTCTTCGCCCACAAACAAGAAGTCTTTGCCCAGTTCCAGCACAAAGGCTTTCATGTGCTGTACTAGCCCGCGCTTCAGGTCGTTCTCGGTGTGCGGCTCGGGCAGACCCAGGAATTCGAGCACGTAGCGGTCTTTGAACACCTCGCCCCCGGCGGGCTGTAAAACTCTCAGCGCTGCCGAGAGTTTTGGCGGGCTCAGAGCAGCCCGCTCAAAACTGGACGCATCGATCTGGCGCTCCAATTCGCGAGAGGTGTACTTTTCTTGCAGGCACTGCTCAAGGTAGAAGCGCCGCCCTTCGGCTGACTTGCAGCGCGAAAAAATGGTGGTGTTGTGCGTCCAGGGCAATACTCTCGCCAGTGCCGAGAGTTGTTCGTCGTCCTGATACGCCTCGTAAAACTGCTTCATGCGCCACAGGTTCTTGTCGCTGAAGCCATGGATAGTGGGGTCGGCTTGGGCGATGTAGTGCGCCAACTCGGCCACCACACCTTCGCCCCAGCCAGCCCGGGCCACCTTCTGGCTCAAGGTTTGCCCAATGCGCCAATACAGGTCGATCAAGGCCGTGTTGGCCTGCGCAAGAACGCGCTGCCGGGCTTGCTGGATGTGGACAAGCACTTCGGCAAAGTCTTGCGGATAGCTCTCGATGGGCTGGTCACTCATACGCACTAAGCCCTGAAATGTCGCGGCCCTGCGCGCGTTTGGTCAGCTGGGGCACAAGGTCTGCCATCAGCGCCAGTTCAGCCTGGCTGCGGGCCTTCCAGCCCAGTTCCAGCGGGGCCATCAGGTCACTGAGCTGCTCACCGTCAAAAATCATGCGCTGCAAGATGCCGTCCACAAAGTCCTGCACGGCGGCGGGTGCCAAGCGGTGCCGACCCGCAATGGCGCTGAGTTCGGCGGCGCCCTTCTCATTCTTGAAGCGGACATAGCCGTCGCGGATGGCAGTTTCACTCAAGCCTTCACCGGCCTTGAGCGTCGCGATATAGGC
>JAYWAV010000228.1:0-4589 GCA_043782015.1 Rhodoferax sp.
AACGCTCCCTGACTGGTAACACGCCGCACTGCCGGTAACCCGACGTTCACCAATGCCCGCAATCGCTGCCTTGCGTATCCATAGCGCCTCAAGTGCATTCCATTTGCTACTATTTTGCTAGCTGCTCACGCAAGTTCTATGAACTCTAGAGGCACATTTGATACATAACTCCCTCTGTGGACACTCAGGGCGCAATGCCCGCCTTGTCCAGAATATCGCGCACCAGCTCCAGCCGCACCAGCGGGTTCTCCAGTGCCATCAGCCGATGTTTGAGTTCCAGGGGCAGTAGCAGCAGCTCGCACCAACGGTTGGCCACCCAGCCGCAATCGTCGAGGCGGTAGGGGCTGCCAAAAGGGAGCTGGTCTGGCGCTAGGCCCTGGGTTTGCAAGTTCTTGATGATCTGTCCCAAGCCATTTGCAGTGGTTTGCAGGTCTGGCGGAATATCGACGGTTGTGTCGGCTGCCAGCACATCCACATCTGCGACCCACAGGCCGTGTTTGAGTTTTTCTCGCTTGGTGATGCGGATGCGTTGGGTGCCGAGACACTGCACGATGATCAGCCCTGCCTGGGGCCGCGACAGCGCCGTGATGGTGGCCAGCGTGCCTACGTCGTTGAAGGCTTCATTCGCAAAGGCGTCTCCGCTCGGGGCGGCGTCTGCATTCGCATTGACCTGACGGACCTCCGAGCCCTGGGTCAAGGCCACCACGCCAAAGGGCGTGCCGTTCTTGTGGCACTTGCCAATCATGTCCAGGTAGCGGACTTCGAATATGCGCAAGGGCAACAGGCCATCGGGGTAAAGGACCGTCCCCAGTGGAAACAGCGGGAGTGAATTGAGTTGGAGAGTCTCTGGCATGGCGTCCATCGTAGCCAAAACGCGAAATACTTTCAGTGTGGGGATTTGGCGCACGATCCGTAAAATCATGGAAACCCCAGTACCGGAAACCCCATGACATCCAAACTCTCCTGCCTCATTCTCAGCGGCCTGCTGCTGGCCGGCTGTGCCACTGTGGTCAACCCGGTGACCGGCGAGACCGAGCGCACGGTGATGAGCGAGGAGGCCGAGATTGCCGAGGGCGCGAAGGGGCATCGGCAGGTGCTGCAGGAATACGGTGTCTACAAGAACGATGCATTGCAACGCTATGTGAACGACCTGGGCCAGAAGCTGGCAGCGCATTCGCACCGCAGCAGCCTGCAATGGCATTTCACAGTGCTGGACAGCCCGGAGATCAATGCCTTTGCACTGCCTGGCGGCTATGTGTATGTGACGCGCGGCATCATGGCCTACATGGAAAGCGAGGCCGACCTGGCCGGCGTCATTGGCCACGAGATTGGGCACGTCACCGCGCGCCACGGTGCGCAGCGCGCCACCAGTCAGCAAAAAGCCGGGCTCGGTGTATTGGCGGCCAGCCTGCTGGGGGCGGTGCTGGAAAGCCAGGGCTACTCGGGCGCGGGCCGGGTGGCCGGGGACCTGTCGCAAACGGTGGCTGCGGGCTATATCGCATCTTACGGACGCGAGCAGGAGTTGCAGGCCGACCAGTTGGGCGCGGAATACCTGTCCCGCAGCCATTACGACCCACACAACATGGTGGACGTGATCACCGTCCTGAAGAACCAGGAGCGCTTCGCCGCAGACCAGGCCCAGGCCGAGGGGCGCGCGGCACCCAGCGGCGGCGACTGGCTGGCCTCGCACCCCAGCAACGACCAGCGCTTGCAATCCATCACGCAACTGGCCAACCAATACAAAAGTAGTTACGACGACGAGGGCCGCGCCCGCTACCTCAAGGCCATTGCAGGCCTGGAGTTTGGTGACAGCCCGGACCAGGGGCTGGTGCGCGGGCGCAATTTCTACCATGCGGGGCTGGGCTTTGCGCTGACTGCGCCCGCAGGTTGGCAGGTTGTCAATGGCAGTGAGCAGCTCACCGTAGTAAACGCCGCGCGCGATGCAGCGGTGGTGCTTCGGCCCGTGCCTCCCGCTGCGGGCAAAAGCCACGCAGAGATCTTGCGCACTGTATTCAAGCCTACCCAGGGCACTACCGAGGCTACCCAGATCAACGGCCTGGGCGCCACGCGCTTTACTGGCGTGCGTGCCAACAGCCAGGGTCAGCAGGTCGCGGTGCAGGCCACGGTGGTCAGCGGCCCGGGCGATGCGACGTATTTGCTGCAGTTCAGCGGCAAAGATGCCGTGGCGCTGCAACGTGAAAGCAGAAGCCTGCGCGAGGCCGAGGGCAGCTTTCGCGCGCTGACGGCGCAAGACCGTGCTGCCGCCAAGCCTTGGGTGCTCAAGTCGGCGGCGTCCCCCAGGGGCGGGTTTGCCGAGCTGGCCAAGAGGTCCCCGCTTGCCAACGCATTGCAGCAGTTACGGCTGATCAACGGTTTTTACGCTGGGGGTGAGCCCAAGCCAGGGCAGATGGTGAAGGTGGTGGAAGCGTCCTAGTTGCTACGATTTCATTAGCTGCTTTCGCTTGCTGTATGCGCTCCAGAGGCCAGTTTGATTATGTATCGCACCCTAAGAGCAGCAAGACAACTCAGGCGAAAGCGTTAATCCGGGTGCCCAGGTTGCCGCTACTGGCGAGTTGGGGGGCCGCGGGTAGTGCCTGCAGCAGTGTCGCGGCCGATACGGCTTGCATATCCAGCGCCTTCTTCAGCACCAGGATATTGACGGCGTCCGCAGTCGCGCCTTGTGCTGCGGCACTGGCGGCTTGGACGGCGGGAGTGTTGGAGATGTTCATGGTGTGGGGGTTTGAGGCTGAGTAAACCCTATCCCGGTTATCGGGCGTTTGCAGCAAACACTTGAATGGCAGGGGCTTTGCGGTTCAGGGGATACTTGTGCATTGCAATGCAGCACAGGATTGAAATGATGCGTGGTGGAATTTTTCGCAAGCTGGCCGGTTGGTCTTTGGTCGGCTTTGCCGGCTTGGCGCAGGCCGATGGGCTTGGAGACCTGAAGTCTGCGTTGGGGCGGCTGCAAGGGCAGGGGCCATTGAAGGCGGTGGTCGATGCCAAGACCTGGAGCCGCCAGGGCGAGGGGAAGGACGTGGAGGAGAGCCAGGGCCACGTGAGCGTGGTGGTGGAGGAAGGGGCGCGTGGCCTGCAGGTGCTGTACAGCAAGGACATGTTGAGCCGGCTGGAAAACGAGGAGCGCAGCAAGGAGCGCGATGCCAAGGCCAAGACGCCCACGCTGTCGGCGATGAATGAAGTGAACTCCTCGGCACTGCGCCCCATGATTTCGGCGGCGGGCAGCTTGTCGCGCAGTCTGGAGAAGGCCATTTTCAAAAGCGAGAAAGCCGACACCTACAACGGCAAGCCCGCACGGCTGTTGAACTTTGCGCTATCCATCGACAAGCTCAGCGAAAAGGACCGCAAGTACCTCAAGTCGTTTGAAGGCAGTCTGGATGTCTGGATTGCCGAAGATGGCACGCCCTACGCCAGCCGTATCTCGCAGGTGCTGTCGGGCCGTGCATTTGTGGTCGTCACTTTTGATGCCAAGAATGATGAAGAGATGGTGTACGGTCTAGTCGGTGACCGGCTGGTTACCCTGAAGAGGGAGAGCCGCAACACCAGCTCTGGTATGGGCGAAAAGGGCGAGAACCGGGTGACCCGGACTCTGCAGGTGCAGTCTTCGTAAATGCACAGAGGAACAGGCATATGGCGCAACTCCACATCTCCACACAGTTTGACTCCGGTGCCATCGAGGTGGTGAGCCTGCAGGACCACCGCGACATCGAGCTCAATATCCGCAAGGACACGGCGGCCGAGTTTGCGCAGTGGTTCCACTTCGCCTTGCATGGTGCGGCGGAGCTGCCGGTGACACTGAAGTTTCTCAACGCCGGGGCCAGTGCCTACCCCGATGGCTGGCAGGGCTATCGCGTGGTGGCGAGCCATGACCGGCAACACTGGTTTCGCATCGACACGCAGTTTGACGGCAAGGTGATGACGGCGCGCACGACGCCGGAAACGAACTGCATTTACTTCGCCTACTTCGAGCCCTATGCGTATGAGCAGCATCTGGACCTGCTTGGCTCTGCCGCCGCGTCGCCGCATGTGACGCTAGAACGGCTGGGTAGCACGGTGCAGGGCCGAGACATGACGATGCTGCGCATCACCAACGCCGGTAGCACCACGCCGGATGACCAGAAGAAGAAGGTCTGGCTAATTGCGCGCCAGCACCCGGGCGAGACCATGGCCGAGTGGTTTGTCGAGGGCTTTCTGGAGCGGCTGTTGGACGCGGACGACTCGGTCAGCCGCGCGCTTCTGGAGCGCTGCGTGTTCCATGTGGTACCGCACATGAACCCAGACGGCGCGGTGCTGGGCAACTTGCGCACCAATGCCGTGGGCGCCAACTTGAACCGCGAATGGCTGGAGCCTACGGTTGCGCGCTCGCCCGAGGTGTATTGGGTGCGCCAGAAGATGATGCAGACCGGCGTGGACCTGTGCCTGGACGCGCATGGCGACGAAGGCCTGCCGTACAACTTTGTGGTGGGCTCCGAGGGCAACGAGACGTACACGCCGCGCCAGGCCGAGCTGGAGATGGCATTCAAGAACGCCTGGCTGGATACCTGCCCCGATTTCCAGGATGAGCGCAACTACGG
>JAYWAV010000229.1:0-4569 GCA_043782015.1 Rhodoferax sp.
TTCACCATTGGGCTGGGCATTTTTCTGCATTTCATCCAGGGCGTGGTTAGCCATGGTGCGGTCATAGGCACGCCCCCATCCCGTGAACAACACGCTGGCGAGGTCGCCAAAGATGTCGTAAGAGGCTCCAACACGTGGAGCTATGGCACCTTGGAATACCTTCCGGGAACTTCCAGTACTGATGAATTCATCAATATTGACACCACCTTTTGCCAAGGACTGTGCATAGGTTTGTCCTGCAGGTGGCGTAATGCCCCAACGCGCACTGTCCACGCCTCGCAGAGCAGACACTCGGTCGGCAGGCGTTACGTAACTATTGTTGAGCATATTGCTCTCGTTGTCGTAGCGTATACCCAGGTTGACTTCGAGCTTCTTGCTCAGTGACCAGTCATCCTGCAAGTAGATACCAAACTGATTGTTCTTGAATGACACGTCTGCCGGCGTAATCGCTGGTTGAATTTCACATTGGTCGCTATTCAAGCCGCCATTTGTTACATTCGTACCGAGACAAAATTTGCCGTCGTAATACGGCAAACCAGTTGTGGTGTCTACAAGTGCTCGCGCAATGTCCACGGACCTGGATGTGCCAGAGAGCTGGTATTCCATGGCCTTGAACTTAACACCACCCTTTAATACGTGGGCTGTGAATCCGGTGAAGGTTAGGTCTTCGGAAACAAAGGTTCCAGACTGACCACGTTTCTGAGCATCGGGCGAGCCCCCGACAAAAAGAACGTCTGCAGCACCATTTGCCAACGTCTGTGGTGTACCGCTTGAAACCTGGTACTTAATAAAGGGGGATGACGCTGCGGATAGGGGGTTGTAGACGTAGCTCTCAGTTCCTACACGCGCCTCACTCAACCAATTGTCAAGCATCCACTCGTGTTTGAGGTCGAAGCGATTTTCATCATTCTTACGGTCCTTGTCATTGCCAGGGGCACTGAGGTCGCGGCTCTCTGCCACACGATCATTCTCCTTGCGAAGGCGTACGCTGACACTCAGTTTCTGGTCTTCATTGAGCTGCGCATCGATTTTTCCGAAGAATAAATGTTCCTTAAAAGTGTCCACTTGGCTACCCTTGGCAGCGATCAGAGAGGGAACGACGCCCTTCCCCACAGGCAGAAGATCTAACTTCTGCGGGACAATTTGGCGAGAGTCGTCTATGTTTTTCCCGTCATATGCAATGAAGAAATGGATTTTGTCCTCGACGATTGGGCCGCCAAGGCTGAATCCATACTCACTCTTCGATGATGGCGGTAAGTCAACACCTTGGGCTTCTCGCGCCTGTTCAAACTCTGACTTCTGGCGCCAATTTGTTCCGGTTCGATCTACATAGACTTCACCATGCAACACATTGCCTCCAGATTTGGTCACCGCGGCAATAGCCGCACTGCTGACTTGTTCAAACTCCGCTTTGTAGTTCTGAGTCAACACCTTGTACTCTGCCACAGCAGACTGCGGGAAAGGATTTCCACGCGAAGAGTCTTGACCAGTAAGGCCACCGCGCAAGATATTGTTTTTCTGACCAACACCATCCACAAAAACGTTCACATGGTCGAAATTCTGAGATCCAGACTGTACTTTGGTGTACCCGTTGCTGTCCGCTGAGAACGCAACGCCCGGGGCAAGGTCTGCAGAGCTGAGAAAGTTGTGGGTGAGCTGCGGCATCTCGGCAATCATGCGTTGCGAGACATTGGTACCGACCTGTGAATCCTTTACGCCTTGCCGTAACGCATTGCCTACGATCACCACAGTATTTAAGTTTGTGGTTGCGGAGGGGGAGATTGCAAGGTTCAGTGCCGCTGTTTCACCTACCTGCAGCGTAATAATTTCTGTCTTCAGTGCTCCGTTGGCGTCAGTAATGCGAAGTTCATAAGAACCTGGTGCCAACCCTGACAACACATAGTTTCCGTCTAGTTGCGTCGTAGTACGGTAGGTGTTGCCATTGGATTGGTTAACCGCAACGACAGATGTGCCCGCTTGCACAGCACCCGGCCCTTTGGTAATTTGTCCTTTGATGGTTGAAGTGCTCACTTGTGCGTGCGCAGCGCCGGCTAAGGCCAGAACGACCGCAGTCGCCAACGCCGTGCGTTGAAACCTGTTAAAACTTATTTTCACTGTCGTCTCCTTTTTTGATGACGGGGGTTAGGTTGCTGAGGGGAAGCGGTTTGTATCTTGGGCTTGCTTGGGTGGGCATGCTGTGCTTTTTTTGCGCCGCAGGAATGGCGCAAAACGAGTTCCACCGCCACGACCGTGGACTGGATGAGCCCTCCATTCGTTGATGTCATTCCCTGTGCAAGTGCGTTCAGTGCAGCGGCGCCCAGGGCAGCAATCGGCACCCGGACCGTACTGAGTGCAGGTGTGACGTAGCGCGAAATAGGAATGTCATCGAAGCCAGCGATGGCTATCTCACCGGGCACCTGGATGCCAGCTGCGATCAATACGCCCAGGCAACCGATCGCCATGAGGTCATTCGCCGCAAAAATTGCGTCGGGCCGCTGCTTGCTATCCACAATTTCGCGCCCTGTCTCAGCGCCTGCTTCTTCCGAGAAGTCGCCTGCAAAGAGCATTTCTGGCATGTCGGGCCCAAGGCCTGATCGGTAACCGCGCAAGCGCTCTTGGGCTTCATGGTTTTCTTGCGGCCCCTGGATGAACGCAATGCGCTTGTACCCCGATGCAACAAGATGGCGCGTCATCATTTGTGCGCCACCAAAGTTATCCACCACGAAGCGAGAATGCTCAGGCAAATCTGCCGCGGTGTTGAGAAGAACCGCTGGCAAATTCACCGGCAGGTTCTGCGACAGAAACGAAGCATCGGCGTGCGGCGACATCACCAGCAGGCCATCGACACGCCCATTCATCGCACGCAACGCAGCCGCTGCTTCTTCTGCGTCACCATGCGAGCTCGATAGCAATAAATGCAGACCGCGCGCACGCGCTGCCTGATCAATACCGCGAATAAGTTCCGAGAAATACTCTCCATGCAGGTCGGGGAGCAATGCGCCAATGGTGTCTGTACGCCGAGTGATCAGGCTGCGCGCAGCACCCGAGGGCGCAAAGCGCAGCGCACGCGCGGCGTCTGTGATGCGCTGTTTCGTTTCTGGCAACACATTATCGACACCATTCAAAGCGCGCGATACCGTCGCCACCGATACACCGGCGGCTTTCGCAACGTCTTTGATGGTTGAACGCATTACCTTGACCTTTAGCGTTTCAACGCGGCGCCATTGCTGGCAATCACTTCAGAGTAGAACTTTGCGCTGCTCTTGGGTGTGCGTTTGAGCGTTTGGAAGTCGACGTGTACAAGGCCAAAGCGCTTGGAAAAACCCAATGACCATTCCAGGTTATCGAACAATGACCATGCACAGTAGCCACGCACATCTGCACCGCGACGAATGGCTTCTTCCACGGCATCAATATGGGTACGCAGGTAATGCACACGCAGCGGGTCTTCCACCTTGCCGTCGATGGCGCTTGGCGGGTCGTAAAACGCCGCACCGTTTTCGGTCACATAAAGAGGAAGACCGCCGTAACGCTCGTGCATCCAAACCAGAGTGTCTGTCAGACTTTCGGGATGCAACTCCCAGCCCATTTCTGTATACGTGGCTCCCACTTGCTTGATGGACTCGGCCTTCACCGGCCAACCTTTAGGGTCATGCCGGACTACCGCACGCGTGTAATAGTTCAGTCCCAGGAAGTCGATGGGAACTTTCAAGGCTTCGACCTCTGCGTCGGACCATTGGGGCCATGAATCACCAAAGACTTCCGGCAACTCACTGGGGTAGCGTCCCAAGATAGCAGGGTCCAGGTATTGGCGGTTCATGTATGCATCGGCCAGGTCGCGTGCGTGGCGGTCCGCGTCGCTCGCATCGGCGGCAACGTTTTTGGGCTCAATATTCACTACCAGACCAATTTTGTTTTTTCCCACCGCACGGTAGGCACGCACGCCCGCAGCGTGCGCACGCATGAGGTTGTGTGCAGCAATCGCGGCTTCATTGGCACTGCGATGTCCCGGTGCCAGCACGCCTTGCATGTACCCCCCATCAGCCACCACCCACGGCTCGTTCAAAGTGGCCCATAGTGGCACCCGATCATCGAGCGCTTTGTACACAACCGACGCATACTCCGCGAACCAGTCTGCAACGTCTGGATTGAGCCACCCGCCTCTATCGTCCAGCGCTTGCGGCAGATCCCAGTGGTACAGCGTGGCCATCGGCGTAATGCCTGCGGACAGCAGTTCATCGACCAGACGTTCGTAAAAACCCAAGCCCGCCGCATTGACTCGGCCACGCCCTTCAGGCAGCACGCGCGCCCATGCAATGCTGAAGCGATAGGCTTTCAAACCCAAGTCCTTCATCAGGACAACATCCTCGCGCATGCGGTTGTAGTGGTCACATGCCACCGTTCCTGTATCGCCGCCGATCACTCGCCCCGGCGTGCGCACAAAGCGCTCCCAAATGCTGGGCCCTGCGCCATCGGCAAGTGGCGAACCTTCAATTTGGTATGCCGATGTGGAGCAGCCCCAAAGGAAATGTGAAGGGAAGGCAGATTTCATTTGGCTGTTGTTAAAGA
>JAYWAV010000230.1:0-4566 GCA_043782015.1 Rhodoferax sp.
CGATTCACCCTGAGCGCCCTGGCGCTGGCCACACTGGCAGCCTGCGCCAGCTATACCAACGAAGCGACCAAGGGCCAGATGCTAGACGAGGCCACCGTCGGCCTGTCCGGCTCTGCTGCCAAGATCGACGCCGAATGGTGGCACGGCTTTGGCGACCCGCAGCTCGACGTGCTGGTCGCCCAGGCCCTGGCCAACAATCCCAACATCAAAGTGACGCAAGCCCGACTGGCGCGCGTGCAAGCCGTGTATGACAACGTGCGCGGCAACGACCTGCCGACCCTGGGCATTGGCGCCGATCTAACGCACCAGAAGTTCTCCAGCAACTTCATTTACCCGCCTCCGCTGGGCGGCGCTATTCTGGACACCGGAACGCTGCAGGCCAACGCCAGCTGGGAGCTGGATCTGTTTGGTAAAAACCGCACTGCGCTGGAATCTGCCATTGGCCAGGTGCACGCGGCCGAAGCCGATGCGGTGGCCGCCCGCATGCTGCTGGCCAGCAACGTCGCACGCAGCTACTTCCAGTGGGTCCGACAGAGCGCCCAACTGGCAGTTGCACAAAGCACATTGACGCAACGCGAGCAGTCCAGGAAGCTGGTGCAAGACCGCCTGACCGCAGGCCTGGACACGCAACTGGAACTGCAGCAAAGCGAAAGCGCCCTGCCCGACGCGCGTCTGCAAATCGAAATCCTGAAAGAACAGCAGGCGCTGACCCTGAATGCCTTGGCCGCTCTGACCGGACAACAAAAAACGCCGCTAGCGCTCGTCCCACCTGCGCAAGGCACTATCAAAAACGTAGCATCTGCCACCGCCATCCCGATGGATTTGCTGGGCCGCCGTGCCGACATCGTGGCCGCACGCTGGCGCGTGGAAGCCGCGACCCAAGATGTGGGCAATGCGAAAACCCTGTTCTATCCCAACATCAACCTGGTCGCGTTTGCGGGCTTTCAGAGCATTGGCTTTGACAAGCTGATCCAGAACGGCAGCCAGCAATGGGGCGTAGGCCCGGCGATCCGCCTTCCGATTTTTGAAGGCGGCAAATTGCGCGCCAATCTGCGCGGCAAATCTGCCGACCTGAGCGCCGCCATTGAGAGCTACAACGCGACGGTGGTCGACGCGGTGCACGATGTGGCCGATCAGCTGGCCTCCAGCCAGGCCATCGCCCGCCAGCAGGCTGAGCAAGCCAGTGCGCAAGCGTCGGCAGAGACTGCCTATTCCATTGCATTGCAACGCTACAAGGCGGGCCTGGGTACCTACTTGAACGTGTTGTCCGCCGAGACCGCCGTGCTGGCGCAACGCCGCCAGGGCGTTGACCTCGCGGCCCGCGCGCTGGACACCCAAGTGCAACTGATTCGTGCCCTTGGCGGTGGCTATGCCGCCGACAGCTCCGGTACCCGTGGTGGCTACACCGCCAGCAACTCCTGAACACCCTCCCGCAAATTCCGACTGAACGACTGAAACACCATGAACGCTCCTCTGAACGCCCCCGCTCCCCAAGCTACTAACCCCGCCCGCAAGAAGGCCCTGACCGTCATCAGCATCGTTGTGCTACTGGGGCTGGCCTACGGCGGCTTCGAGTGGTTTATCAACCGCCACTCCGAAGAGACCGACAACGCCTACGTACAAGGCAACGTGATACAGATCACGCCACAAATCGGCGGCACCGTTACCGCCATCCTGGCCGACGACACCGACTTCGTGAAAGCCGGTGCGCCGCTGGTGCAGCTGGATCCGGCCGATGCCAAGGTGGCGCTCGACCAGGCCGAGGCCAATCTCGCGCAGACCGTGCGCCAGGTGCGCACGCTGTACGCCAACAACGGCAGTTTGGCAGCGCAGATCACCTTGCGTGAAGCCGACATGGCCCGCGCACAGACCGACATCGTCCGCGCGTCCGATGACCTGAACCGCCGCCAGTCGCTGGTCGGCAATGGTGCCGTGTCCAAGGAAGAACTGAACCACACCCAATCGCAACTGGCCGTTGCGCAAAACGCGCTGTCCGCTGCCAAGGCGGGTGTTGCCGCTGCCCGTGAACAGCTCGCCAGCAACCAGGCGCTGACGGACGGAACCACGATCGAGGCACACCCCAGCGTGCTGGCTGCCGCTGCCAAGGTACGCGAGGCCTACCTGGGCGCACACCGCGCTGCTTTGCTGGCGCCGGTCGATGGTTATGTCGCCAAGCGCACCGTGCAATTGGGCCAACGCGTTGCCGCCGGCACGCCGCTGATGTCGCTGATTGCGCTGAACCAGTTGTGGGTGGATGCGAACTTCAAGGAAGTGCAACTGCGCAATATCCGCATTGGCCAGCCGGTCATGCTGACGGCTGACATCTACGGCAAGAAAGTGGAATACAAAGGCACCGTCGCCGGATTAGGCGCAGGCACCGGTGCTGCGTTCGCCTTGTTGCCCGCGCAAAACGCGACCGGCAACTGGATCAAGGTGGTGCAGCGTGTGCCCGTGCGCGTGGCGCTGGATCCGGCTGAACTCGCCAAGAACCCGCTGCGTGTGGGCCTGTCGATGGAAGCCACCGTAGACATTTCCGACCAGAGCGGCCACGCGCTGTCGGACGCACCACAAGCAACTTCGAGCGTACAGACCCAGGTGTTTGCCGCTGTCGACAAGGAAGCAAACGCCGAGGTGCGCAAGATCATCGTCGCCAATGCGCCACGCATGGTGCGCGCTGTGCAATGAGCACCACCGCTTATATTCCGCCGGCTCCGCTGCAGGGCTCGGCCCGCATGTGGGGCACGATTGCCCTGTCGGCGGCTACCTTCATGAACGTGCTGGACTCGTCCATTGCGAACGTGTCGCTACCGGCAATTGCCGGAGATCTGGGCGTCAGCCCCAACCAGGGCACCTGGGTCATTACCAGCTTTGGCGTGGCCAACGCGATCTCGCTGCCGCTGACCGGCTGGCTGTCGCAACGCTTTGGCCAGGTCCGCCTGTTCACGATGAGCGTGCTGCTGTTCGTGCTGAGTTCCTGGATGTGCGGCCTCGCGCCCAACATGACGACGCTGATCGCCTTCCGGGCACTGCAGGGTTTTGTGGCCGGGCCGATGATGCCGCTGGCGCAGACGCTGCTGCTGTCGAGTTACCCGCCTGCGTTGGCTGGTATGGCGATGGCCTTATGGGCAATGACCACACTGGTCGCGCCGGTGATGGGGCCACTCCTGGGCGGCTGGATCACGGACCACACGCATTGGGGCTGGATCTTCTACATCAACATTCCCGTAGGTATTGCGGCGGCGTTTATCACGTGGACGATTTTCCACAAGCGCGAAACCCCGACCAAGCAATTGCCGATCGACAAGGTCGGGCTGGCGCTGCTGGTGATTGCGGTGGCGTCGCTGCAGATCATGCTGGACAAGGGCAAGGAGCTGGACTGGTTCCACTCGCCTGCAGTGATGGGCTTGGGCATTGCGTCGCTCATCGGCTTTGCGTTCTTCATCGCCTGGGAGTTAACCGACGACCACCCGGTGGTGGACCTCAGGCTGCTGGCCAAACGCAATTTCTGGACCGGCACCGTGGCGATGGCTGTGGCCTACAGTTTGTTCATGGGCAACCTGGTGCTGCTGCCGCTGTGGCTGCAACAGTTTATGGGCTATACCTCCACGCAAGCCGGCATGCTGATGGCACCGGTGGGCTTGTTCGCGATCATTCTGTCGCCGCTGGTAGGCAAGAACATTTCCAAGTTCGACCCGCGTTCATTGACGACGTTTGCGTTCCTGGTGTTTGCGTTGGTGCTGTTCATGCGCTCGCACTTCAACACCCAGGCCGATTTCGGAACCATCATGATTCCGACCATCATCCAGGGCGTGGCCGTGGCGTTCTTCTTCATCCCGTTGACCAGCATCATTTTGGGCGGCTTGCCACCCGAGAAGATTCCTTCGGCATCGGGCTTGTCCAGTTTTGCGCGGATGGTGGGTGGCTCGTTCGGCACATCGATTGCCATCACGGTATGGCAGGACCGCGCTGCGCTGCACCATGCACAGCTGGCGGAGCTGGTGAACCGCGGCAGTATGGCGACCAACAGCGCGATGGCCGGGTTTAACGCTGCAGGCATGAGCGCGGAACAAGGCCTGGCCAATATCAACCGCATGGTGGACCAGCAGGCCTACATGCTGGCGGCCAACGATGTGTTTTGGGGCTCCTCGCTGATCTTCCTCGGATTGATTCCATTGGTCTGGCTGGCGCGGCCTACGCGGCCCGGGGCTACCAGCGCAGGGCCTGCAGCGGCAGATGCCGCAGCCGGGGCGCATTGATCACGCGGTGGTCATGGCGCTATCATCAACGCCATGACCCTCCCCCATGTCAGCGAAGATCTGCAGACCCAGCTTTTGCAGGCCGCGCGTGCAGCACTTGCCAAGGCCTATGCGCCCTATTCCCAATTTCGGGTCGGTGCTGCAATACTGGATGACCAGGGCCGCATCCATGCGGGCTGCAATGTGGAAAACGCAGCCTACCCGGAAGGCGTCTGCGCCGAAGGCGGCGCTTTAAGTGCGATGGTTCTGGCCGGCAGCACACGCGCCAAGGCCGTGCTGGTGGTGGGAACCGGCGGCATCTGGATTACGC
>JAYWAV010000231.1:0-4547 GCA_043782015.1 Rhodoferax sp.
GTGCGCAATGGCCTGGCGTTTGTTGAGTTGCCGGGCCGTTTTCAGATCATTCCGGGGCAGCCGACGCTGGTGCTGGACGTGGCGCACAACCCGCATTCGGTCGCCGCGCTGGCGGCGAATCTGGATGCGATGGGCTTCTTCCCGACCACCCATGCGGTGTTTGGCGCGATGGCCGACAAGGATCTGGCGCCGATGTTCGCCAAAGTCAGCCCGATGATCGACCGCTGGTATTTCACCGATTTGCCGCTGGCTCGGGCGGCGAAAGGCGCCGATTTGCAGACGCGCTGGACGGCACAAAACACCCGCAAAGACACCAGCTCCCAGCCCTATGCCGACCCTATGGCTGCATTGCAAGCGGCCATCGCTGCCGCAGACCCCGCTGATAGAATCGTCGTCTTTGGATCGTTTCATACCGTGGGTGGCGTTCTGCAAGAGGGCGTACCCCGCCTGCAAGCCAAACACTTGAACCCCTAAGTCACCCTGGACATCACTCCACACATGGCATTTTTCAAGTTTCGCAAAGGTGGCGACGAGCAAGCAGCTCACAGCCCGGCCCCTGAAAGCGTCGAAGCCTTGCGCAAACGCGCCCGCCATCGTCTGATTGGCTCCGCGGTATTGGTGCTGATTGGTGTGATCGGTTTCCCGCTGGTGTTTGACAACCAGCCGCGCCCGGTGGCAGTCGACATTCCGATCGAGATTCCTGATCGTGTCAAAGTAGCGCCGCTGGCCATTCCCCCTGTGCCTGCCAAGACCGCGGCGGTCAGCACATCGGTTGTTTCCCCCGCGGCGGAGCCCGCTCCTGCGAGCACCGCCCGCGTTTCCAGCGGTACAGTTTCGCCCGCACCGATTGCTGCATCTGTGGGCCCCGCTTCTGCCGTAGCCAAGGTCGTACCCAAACCAGAAACCAAACCTGCGGAAACAAAGCCCGTAGAGAAGCCTGCCGAAAAGGTTGTGGCCAAGCCGGTTGCCAAACCCGACGAGGCCGCCAAGGCGCAAGCGCTGCTGGAGGGCAAGGATGTGCCCAAGCCGGTTGCCGCTGCATCTGCCGCTGCGGGCGCCCGCTTTATCGTGCAAGTCGGCGCCTATGCCGATGTGGCGAAGGCCCGCGAGGCACGCCTGAAGCTGGAGAAGGCCGGACTAAAGACCTACACCCAGGTGGTGAACCCGCCCGAAGGCAAGCGTATCCGCGTGCGTGTCGGGCCGTATGAATCCAAGGCAGAAGTCGACAAAGTGGCCGAGAAAATCCGCAAGTTGGATTTGTCCGCCCAGATTCTGGAACTGTAGAGGCCGCCTTGCGCATGGCGTTGCTGGATTGGGCTTTTATCGCCGTGTTGTTGTTCTCCATGTTGTTGGGGGCCTGGCGCGGGCTGGTGTACGAAGTGGTGTCGGTGGTGAGCTGGATTGCGGCGTTTGTGTTGGCGCAGATGTTTGCACCCGATGCGGCGCATTACTTGTCGATGTATCTGCCGTTGCATGGCGCAAGTGAAACGGTGCAGTACGCCGCCGGGTTTGTGGTGGTGTTTATCGTGAGCGCGTTTGTGGGCGGGCTGCTGGCTTTCCTGATTTCCAAATTGGTGGCGGCCATCGGGCTGGCGCCGGTGGACCGGTTGCTGGGTGCAGGTTTTGGTGCCGTGCGTGGGATTGTGTTGGTGTTGGCGGCTACGGTGGTCGTTGGCATGACTCCGTTGCACACGCAAGCCTGGTGGGCAGAGGCAACAGGGCCGCATATTGCGAGTGCTGTGCTCAGAGGCCTGAAGCCACTGCTGCCGCAAGAGTTCGGAAAATATTTACCTATAGAAGTGTGAGCGTTCAACCATGTGTGGAATCGTTGGTGTTGTCAGCAATACCCCAGTCAACCAGCTGATCTATGACGCGCTGCTGCTTTTGCAGCACCGCGGCCAGGACGCAGCCGGCATCGTCACGCAGCAAGAGCGCAAGTTCTTCATGCACAAGGCCAAGGGCATGGTCAAGGACGTGTTTCGCACGCGCAATATGCGCTCGCTGCCCGGCAATTGCGGCCTGGGCCAGGTGCGCTATCCGACTGCGGGTAATGCCTTCAGCGAAGAAGAGGCGCAGCCGTTTTACGTGAACGCGCCATTTGGCATCGTGTTGGTGCACAACGGCAACCTGACCAACGCGCCCGCGTTGAAGAGCGAGCTCTTCAGCGTGGACCACCGCCACATCAACACCGAGAGCGACTCTGAAGTCCTGCTCAACGTTTTGGCGCACGAGATCGAACGGACTACACGCGGCCTGCCGCTGCAAGCCGTCGATCTGTTCGCTGCGGTGGCGAATGTGCACAAGCGCGTCAAAGGCTCCTACGCGGTCATCGCACTGATCGCCGGCCACGGCGTGCTGGCGTTCCGCGATCCGTTCGGCATCCGCCCGCTGTGTCTGGGCCGCAATGGTGAAACCTGGATGCTCGCCAGCGAGTCGGTCACACTGGAAGGCACGGGCCACCAGTTCGAGCGCAATATCGAGCCGGGCGAAGCCGTGTTTATTGATCTGCAAGGCAAGGTCCACGCACAGCAGTGCGCTGACAAGCCAGTGCTGTCACCGTGTATTTTTGAATTTGTGTACCTGGCCCGTCCCGACTCGGTGATGGACGGCATCTCGGTGTACCAGGCGCGCCTGAATCTTGGCGAAACTTTGGCCAAGCGCGTAATCTCCACCGTGCCACCGAACGAAATCGATGTGGTGATCCCAATTCCAGAATCCAGCCGCCCCAGCGCTGCGCAGCTCGCGCAGTTGTTGGGCTTGCCGTACCGCGAAGGCTTTGTGAAGAACCGCTACGTAGGTCGCACCTTCATCATGCCGGGCCAGGCCGTGCGCAAAAAGTCTGTGCGCCAGAAGCTCAACGTGATTGCCAGCGAATTCAAGGGCCGTAACGTGCTGCTGGTGGACGACTCCATCGTGCGCGGTACCACCAGCAAGGAAATTGTGCAGATGGCGCGCGACGCGGGCGCGAAGAAAGTGTACCTTGCCAGCGCTGCGCCGCCAGTGCGTTACCCCAACGTCTACGGCATCGACATGCCCACCAGCAGCGAGCTGGTCGCGCACAACCGCACGGTCGAGCAGATCCGCGAAATCATTGGTTGCGACCAGCTGATTTACCAGGATGTCGACGGCATGAAGAAAGCCATCGGCTCGCTGAACAAGCGCATTACGGACTTTGATGCATCCTGCTTTGACGGCGTGTACGTCACGGGCGATATCACGGTGGATGACATTCTGCGCATCAACGAAAACCGCGTCGGTGGCGATGAGTCGCAAGAAGACACATCGCGCCTGGCATTGCCCAACCACGTGGACTGATTGCTATGACCCAGCAAAAACTCCCTGACGGACTGCATCGCGACACGCTCGCGGTACGCGCTGCGCTGGAGCGCAGCCAGTACGGAGAAAACTCCGAAGCGTTATTTCTGACCAGCGGCTATGTGCAGCCCAATGCCGCATCCAGCGCCGCGCGCTTCGCGATGGAAGAAGAGGGCTTCACCTACTCTCGGGTGGGCAACCCCACGGTGGCCAGCATGGAGATACGCCTGGCCGCGCTGGAAGGCACGGAGGCCGCTGTCGCCACCGCCTCGGGCATGTCCGCCATCCTGCTGCTGGGTATGGCCGTGCTGCGGGCTGGTGACCATGTGATTTGCTCGCACTCGGTATTTGGCTCGGTGGTGCCGATGTTCAGCCGCGAGTTTGCGAAGTTCGGTGTTGAGACAACCTTCGTTCCGCAAACCGATGTCGCCGCATGGAAAGCCGCCGTGCGGCCCAATACCAAACTGCTGTTTGCGGAGACGCCGACCAATCCGTTGACCGAGGTGTGCGACATCCAGGCGCTGGCCGACATCGCCCACAGCGCAGGTGCCTACCTGGCAGTCGACAACTGCTTTGCGACACCCGTGCTGCAACGCCCGGTGGAGCTGGGCGCGGACTTTGTGATTCATTCCGGAACCAAGTTCCTCGACGGCCAGGGCCGCGTGATGGCCGGCGCGATTTGCTGCAGCCAAAAACAGCGCGATGAACTGTTCCTGCCCGTGATTCGCACCGCGGGTATGGTGCTCGCGCCGTTCAACGCCTGGGTGCTGTTGAAGGGGATGGAAACGCTGGCGCTGCGCGTCAAGGCGCAGTCGGAGAGCACATTGGCGCTGGCGCAATGGCTGGAAGCGCAGCCGCAAGTCGCGCGCGTTTACTACCCGGGCCTTCCCAGTCATCCGCAGCATACGTTGGCCATGCAACAGCAATCTGGTCTTGGTGGCGCCGTTCTCTCATTCGAGCTCAAAGCCCCGGATGCAGCAACCGCCCGCAAGCACGCGTTCCATGTGCTCGACAGCATGCAGGTACTGTCTTTGTGCACGAACTTGGGCGATACCAAGACGCTGGCCGCCCATCCCGCGAGCACCTCACATGGCCGCTTGACCGAAGAGCAACGCCAGTTGGCCGGCATCGGCCAGGGCCTGGTCCGCGTGGCCGTGGGGCTGGAACATATTGAAGATTTGAAGACCGATCTGTCCCGTGGCCTCACTGGTCTGGATTCCGTGAACTAAGCG
>JAYWAV010000232.1:0-4529 GCA_043782015.1 Rhodoferax sp.
TGGTCCAGGTAGCGGCGTCCCACCATGGCACATGCCGGGCAAAAGCCGACAAAGGCGGTGAGCACGAGGGTAGCAGCAGTGGCCAGGGCTGCCCACATAGCGATGCCGGTGGTCAGGCCGCTGGCGACGGCCACGCCAATGGCGACGCCTCCGATAGTACGGGCCGCACGTTCCCAGGTGGGGAGATTGCGTTTCAGGAAGAACATGGGAAATCCTTGGGTTGAAGTGGTTGACCTTTACCTGGAGGCCGCTGCAATCCAAAAGGGTTCACATTTCGAAAAATATTTCCCATGCCGTTCATTTCACCCAGGCGGGGAAGTAGCCCAACCGGTCTTGCACCGTGCTGTCGTGGGCGGGGATCACGACCAGTCCAGGCTCGGCCTGCATCAGTGCTTGCACCTTTTCCAGACTGCTCTGGGTCTGCTCTGCATCGCCATCCACCAGTTTGCCAGCCACCCAGAATTTGGGTTTGCCCTGCTTCAGCGCGGTCTGGGTCCAGGCGACATCGCCAATGAAGAAGTACACCGTGCCCGAATCCGCGGTGACAAACAGCCCTACTGAGCCCGGTGTATGTCCGGGCATCGGCACCAGCACCACTTTGCCATCCTGGTACAGGTCCAGACTCTGCGGATAGCCCTTGAACGGGACCGGCTGGAACACCAGGGTTTCCCATTGAATGGTCGCCGCACTGATCTGTGACGCCCAGGTGCCACCGGGGCCGCGGCTCGGGCTCTTCAGCAATGCCAACTCTGCCGCGGCAACGCCGACTTTTGCTTCCGGAAAGTCCAGCACCCCGCCGGCATGGTCCCAGTGGCTGTGGCTCAGAATCACGCGTTTCAGAGGAGGCATGCCGGCCTTGTCCAATTGTTCACGCGCACTGACGACCGGCTTGTCGTACTTGAAAAATGGCCGCCACCAGAGGGGCATGCCCTGCTGGTACTGGTTGTCAATTTGCTTGCCCATACCGGTGTCGAACAAAAGGTAGTCATTGCCGTGCTTGATCAGGAAAGCTGAGAAGTTGGAGTCCACCTGTTTGGTGACACTGCCACCCGGCAAAAGCAAAGCCTCGACAACGGCAACCTGCGAGGTTTTGATAATGGCAAAGCCCACCTCCGGCGGCGCGCTGGACGGGGTGGAAGGGGTTTGGGCGTGCAGCGTTGCGGTCAAACAAACCGCAGCCAAAAGCGTGACAAATCGCGTGAACGGGTGAAACATGGAATGCTCCTTGGGGGTAAAGATGCCGAGCGTAAAGCCTGGTCTATGCTCCAATGTCAAGCACTTCCTGCAAACCCTGTAAACCCGCGCCTGCGCCCTCACCGCCATGAACATCAGTCAACTCGCCAAAACCGTCGGGGTAACCACCGACACCGTGCGTTACTACGAAAAACAGGGCCTCATCAGTGCGCCAGAACGGCAGGCCAATGGCTATCGAAGTTACACCGAGGCCCATGCCGGTTTGGTGCGCTTTGTGCGGGGTGCGCAGGCGCTGGGGTTTTCGCTGGCGGAGATCCACACCATCTTGCCCCAGGTAGCAGAGGGCACGTTTGGCCGCAGCGAGATTGAACAGCAACTCAAAGCCAAGATGACGCAGATCGATGCGCACATGGCGCAACTCAAAACCCTCAAGAAGGAGCTGACCAGCACCTTTGAAGCCCTGCGTTGTGCACCCACGCAGCCTGTGTCCACTGCACACGCTACCGCGCCTGACAGCGGTAGTGGTGCTGGCGCGGCAGTCGCGCGGCGCGCCTTTGCCAAGCGCGGCTCAAACGCGCCATAGGACGTAGACCTGGCCTTGGGCTGGCATTTCAGGCGCTGCTTTGACATATCTCATACGGTGTACAGGGGAATTGCCGCAGTCTGGCTGCTTCACGTCGTATGCAAGGCCCCCGGCAGCTGGCCCAACGTGCAGCAGTTCTTTCATTCAATTCGGAGGTACGCACCATGCGCAAATTCCTCATCACCGTGCTGTCGGTCGCAACGCTTGCGTTGACGGGCTGTGGCTACAACACGTTCCAGCGCACGGACGAACAGATCCAGGCCAGTTGGGCCGAGGTGTAGAACCAGTACCTGCGCCGCTCGGACCTGATTCCCAACTTGGTCAGCACCGTCAAGGGCGAGACCAAGATTGAACAGGACACGCTGGTGCAGGTAGTCGAGGCGCGCGCCAAGGCAACGTCGATCCAGGCCACGCCCGAGCT
Source organism: Rhodoferax sp. (assembly GCA_043782015.1). GTDB lineage: Bacteria > Pseudomonadota > Gammaproteobacteria > Burkholderiales > Burkholderiaceae_C > Allorhodoferax. The sequence continues at coordinate 2,199 of JAYWAV010000232.1, forward strand.
GGTCAATGACGCGGCGGCCTTCCAGAAATTTCAGCAGGCATCATCAGCCAGCGCATCATCAGCGAGACCTTCTTGCCGCGGTTCAAGGCGGGCGATTTTTATGGCGGTGTGCATGCGGGCTCCGAGCAGTTCATCCACGTGGTAGAGGGCGATCCGCTGCCCGAGCCACTGGGGATGCGAAGTAACGCACCGCAGGGCATCAGGGATTCGTACCTGTGCTTCTCATAGTGGCGGTGGCGGTGGGTTCGGCGGCGGCGTGTTGATTTACGTGTTGCTGGCAGTCCATGCGGTGGAGATCGTTGCGGACCGCGGCATTCATGCCAAGGCGGGTAACGCGAGCTGGGACGCGATCTGCCGGGAGATGCGGACGGACGCGTTAAACGGCATTGCCGCAGTGGCCAGCCAGATCGCGAAGCACTTTGCGCCCGAAGGTGCGGATGCCAACGAACTGCTTAACGCGCCTGTATTGCCGACCTGACTGGGGCGCGGCAAGCGCGGCCGCGCTAGTACGGTTGCTTGCCATCCACGTAGGCATGCACCATCCGATCAAGCCGACCTTGCCGCTGAAGCTTTTGATAGGCTTGCTGCAGACTTTGGACTATAGCGGGATCGGTTTTTGGGTTGAGTGCGAAATAGTAGCCCCCCGCATCGCTGACTTTGAATCGGCGGCTCACCATTTGCGGGGACATGCCCATGGACTGAAGGTTCCAGGCCATGCCCAATTCGGTGTCCACCATGGCATCGAGGGTGCCCATTTGAAGGAGCCGCAAAACGTCGTTGTTATTGGCTTGCGCTGACAGCGCCGACGAGCTCACCCCCATCGCATTGAGGTCCGCAATGGAGGCCTCATCGCGCACGACACCGATACGCAAACCAGACAGATCTGAAGCAGCCCGCGCACCTTCGTCCAGGGACGAACGTACATACAGCCAGGTTGTACGCCCGACGATAGGGCCGAGCCACAGAAAATCACTCTCCCGCGACGGCTTGCGGGCAGTGGTGTACACCAGCGTGCCTGGCGTTTGCTGCGCCATGCGGTAAGCGCGCGCCCAGGGCACGAGCCTGAAGTCACACTTGAGACGCGCCTCCGCGCACAGCGCCCGGAGCATGTCGGTAGAGAGTCCGCGCATCTCACCCTTTTCTTTGTCGCGGTAGTTGTACGGCGGCCACTCTTCGGTGTACGCGGTCAAGTCAACCGCATTCGCATGTGCGCTGATCAAGAGTGCCAGCATGAGGGATAACAGTTTTCGCAATTTCAAACTTTCTTCACCAACCGTCGACATCGAACTTGCGATGCTCCAGCATCGCCCGTGACGATTGCCGCCAATGGTCTCCCACTTGAAATAGCTGAGAGTAACCAAGCAGTTAGTCTCACCACTGTAGCAGTGTCAGATGAAAAGAAGCAGCTTGTAAAATTGTGCCCATCTCCAGCCTTGATACGAAAACCCATGTCAAAAATAAAAAACAAACCCTTCGTGATCGGTGTTGCGGGGGGCAGTGGCAGTGGCAAATCGACGGTGACACGCGAGGTGTTGGCGTCCATCGGGCCGGACATGGCGGCGGTGGTGATGCAGGACGATTACTACCTCGACCAGACCCACATGTCGCCGCAAGACCGGCGCAAAACGAATTACGACCACCCGGATGCATTTGACTGGCCGCTGATGGCGCAGCATGTGCGGGCGCTGCGCAATGGCGAGGCGATTGAGATGCCGGTGTATGACTTTGCGGCGGACAACCGTTCCAGCAAAACCATCACTGTGAACCCCGCGCCGGTGATCGTGGTCGAAGGGCTGTTTGCGCTGTACGACGCCAAGCTGCGCAACATGATGTCGCTGAAGATCTATGTGGACACCGCCTCTGACGTGCGCTTTATCCGCCGCCTGCAGCGCGACATCACTGAACGCGGCCGCAGCACCGAGAGCGTGATCAACCAATACCTGGAAACCGTGCGTCCGATGCACAAACAATTCATCGAACCTACCAAGCGCAACGCCGACGTGATCCTGCCGCACGGCGCCAACGGACCAGCCGTGGATATCATCACGACCAAGGTCGTTTCACTGATTCGCGATCTGGATCACGCCTAGCCGTTTGCTACGTTTTTTGTAGCTGCTTGCGCTTATCCTGCGGGCGCTGCAGGCCATTTTTACACTTATCCTCCAGTGGCAAGGCGCTACATTGTTAGCGCCATCGCGGTGACTGCGATGGCCATCATCACAGTGGCCAGCCACCCGACCACCTTCAGTTTTTTGGTGATCACAAAGCTGCCCATGATGTCGCTGCGTGTTGCCATCAGCATCATGACAACCATGATGGGTACGGATATGA
>JAYWAV010000233.1:0-4527 GCA_043782015.1 Rhodoferax sp.
TGCAGCACATAGGTACCGGCGCCCAGCTTCAGACCCTTGTCGCTGACTACGTTGCTGTCGATGCGCACGCCACCGCCGTCGATCAGGCGGTTGCCTTCACCGCTGGACGCAGCCAGGCCAGCCGACTTGAGCAATGCACCGATGCCAACCTCAGCACCGCCCTCGCCCAAAGGCAGGCTGATCTCGTCGATCTGATCGGGGATGCCGCCCTTGCTGCGGTTGATGAAGTCCTGCTCGGCTGCATCGGCCGCCGCCGCACTGTGAAAGCGGGCGGTGATTTCCTTGGCCAGGGCCACTTTGGCGTCCTTGGGGTTGCGCCCGCCTTCGACTTCGGCGTTCAACGCGGCGATCTCAGCCTCGCTCTTGAAGCTCAACAGCGTGTACCACTTCCACATCAGCACGTCGGAAATACTCAGCACCTTGGCGAACATGGTGTTTGCGTCTTCGGAAATGCCGATGTAGTTGTTCTTGCTCTTGGACATCTTCTCCACGCCGTCCAGGCCTTCGAGCAGCGGCATCGTCAAAATGCACTGCGGCTCCTGGCCGTATTCGGCCTGCAAGGTGCGGCCCATCAGCAGGTTGAACTTCTGATCGGTACCGCCCAACTCCAAATCGCTCTTCAGCGCTACGCTGTCGTAACCCTGCATCAGCGGGTACAGAAACTCGTGCACGGCAATGGGTGTGCCAGCGGTGTAGCGCTGGTGAAAGTCATTGCGCTCCATCATGCGCGCTACCGTGTAGCGGCTCGCCAGTTCAATCATGCCGCGCGCACCCAGCGGGTCGCTCCATTCGCTGTTGTAGCGCAGTTCGGTTTTAGTCGGATCCAATATCTTGTCGGCTTGTGCGCGGTAGGTTTCGGCATTGATCTTGATTTGCTCTGCCGTCAACGGCGGGCGAGTGCTGTTGCGCCCGGATGGGTCCCCAATCATGCTGGTGAAGTCGCCAATCAGGAAGATCACCGTGTGGCCCAGATCTTGCAGTTGACGCATCTTGTTCAACACGACGGTATGGCCAATATGGATGTCGGGCGCGGTCGGGTCCAGACCCAGCTTGATGCGCAAAGGGGTGCCAGTGGCCTCGGAACGGGCCAGTTTCTTGATCCAGTCCTCCTGGGGCAGCAGTTCTTCGCAGCCTCGCAGGCTCACGGCCATGGCTTCACGGACACGGTCCGTTACAACAAATTGGGGGATTGAGGCTTGATTCATATGGTTTTTTTGCTCCGTCTGTGCGGTAGGTCGCTATACTGCGTCCTCCCTCCTGCAACGTACGTGTTGCCAGCGGCGCAATTTTAATCGCGCTGCATCCCAAAACTGGAGTCCCATTTTGATAGCTAAATGGATTCGTATTGCCGATGAATGCTTCCGCGCCTCTGCGGATGTGTTCAAAGCCTATCCGCGCCACGTGACTGCGGTCGTTGCCGCGCTGCTGGTCGGTGGCACCGGTGCCACCTACGCAGTCGCCAGTCTGGCGCCGGACCCAGCTGACCTGCCCGTACGCACCGTCGTAGAGACCGTGCAACCGCTTGCGGTGCAGGAGCAACTGGACGCACTGGCACAGCAAAGCATGCTGCTGTATCGCTCTGATGTGACGCGCTCCACCGATACCGCAGATACCTTGCTCAAGCGCCTGGGCATTTTTGACGCCCAAGCCGCCGCCTTCCTGCGGTCAGACCGCCAGGTCCAGCAGACACTGCTGGGCCGCTATGGCCGTTATGTCACTGCAGAAACAGCAGCCAATGGCAGCCTGCAACGTCTGGTAGCCCGCTGGAGCCCTGAAGACGATGGCAAGTTCAAGCGCCTGACTATAGAGAAGACGGCGCAGGGCCTTGTCTCCCGACTGGAAACGCTGCCGATGACCGCATCGTCGCGCCTGGTCAGCGGAAACATTACCTCCTCCCTGTTTGCCGCGACCGACGATGCGCGCATACCGGACGCAGTGGCCATGCAGATTGCAGAAATTTTTTCGGGCGATGTTGACTTTCATCGCTCCTTGCGCAAAGGCGACCGCTTCTCGGTGGTTTATGAAACGCTGGAAGGCGACGGCGAACCGCTGCGTGCGGGCCGGGTGTTGAGTGCAGAGTTTGTGAACGCGGGCAAAACCCACCAAGCCATGTGGTTTCAGGAGCCTGTGGCGGGCCAGCAATCGGCAGCCACCCACAGCCTGACCAAGGGCGGCTACTACACATTGGCTGGCAACAGTTTGCGCCGAGCCTATCTGGCCTCCCCCTTGGCATTTTCGCGCGTGACCAGCGGCTTCTCCATGCGCTTTCACCCGATTTTGCAAACCTGGCGCGCGCATACCGGCGTGGACTACGGCGCCCCCACCGGTACGCCAGCGCGCAGCATCGGCGATGGCACGATTGAGTTTGCCGGAGTGCAAAACGGCTATGGCAACGTGGTCATGGTCAAGCACCGCGCAAGCGATGTCACTGTCTATGCGCACCTGAGCAAAATTCTGGTGCAGCGTGGCCAAGCCATTGCCCAAGGCCAGACGGTCGGTCTCGTAGGCCAGACTGGCTGGGCGACCGGCCCCCACCTGCACTTTGAATTCCGCGTCAACGGCCAGTTCAAGGATCCTCAGATGATCGCCCGCCAGAGTGAGGCGGCTCCTGTCGCTGCCGCTTCCAAGCCCATGTTCGACAAGGCTGCCCAACTGGTGCGCACCCAACTCGCCGCCGCTGCCAACATGCAGACGGGCAGTACCCAGTAACTACCGCCCCCTTTGGTAGCAGATTCTTCCATCTACATTGGCCTGATGTCCGGCACCTCGCTGGACGGCGTAGACGCAGTTCTCGCGGACTTTTCTTCTGAACGCCCCCATGTGCTAGCGCACAGTACTGCCGCCTTCGACGCGGCGCTGCACGATGAGTTACTGGCGCTCAACACGCCAGGCGAGAACGAACTGCACCGCGCCTGGCTGGCTGGCAATGCATTGGCGCGCACCTACGCAGAGGCAGTACACGCCGTTTTGCAAGCAGGTAATGTGTCGGCATCCGCAGTGCGTGCGATTGGCGCACACGGGCAAACTGTGCGGCATCGCCCCCAGGAATTCGACGGCATTGGATACACCATCCAATTGAACCAACCAGCTCTACTGGCAGAGCTGACTGGCATCGAAGTAGTCGCCGATTTCCGTAGTCGCGATGTGGCAGCTGGGGGCCAAGGCGCACCTTTAGTGCCGCCCTTTCACCGTAAGTTTTTTGGGAGCATTGCGCCGCAGGTGGGCGTGCTCAACATTGGCGGAATATCCAACATCACGCTGATCGATAGCTCCAACGAAGGTCTGTTGCTCGGATTCGATTGCGGCCCAGGCAATGCGCTGATGGATGCCTGGTGCAAGAAGCACATAGGCGAACCGTTTGACCGCGATGGGGCGTGGGCCACCGGGGGCAATGTCATTCCGACGCTACTGGCAAAGATGCTTGGCGAATCCTTCTTTGTACGCAAACCGCCAAAAAGTACAGGCCGCGATTTGTTTAACTGGCCATGGCTACAAGACCATCTGCGTGGTTTCGAAGCAGCATCCGCTCAGGACGTGCAGGCCACACTGACCGAATTGACTGCGCGCGCATGCGCGCAAAGCGCCTTGACCGGCCACCCAAGGCTTTCATTATTGATCGTGTGCGGTGGAGGGGCTCTAAACGGAAGTTTGATGCGCCGCCTGGCTGCGCAATTGCCAGCCTGCCAGGTCGCGTCATCTGCCGAATATGGGTTGCCACCGCTGCAAGTGGAGGCAACGGCGTTCGCGTGGTTGGCGCAGCAGGCTATAGATCGAAAGTCTTCCAGTGTGAAAGAAGTTACAGGTGCCGCCGCGACACGTGTGCTCGGAGGGATTTACCCCGCCTAGCGACGGGACTGAATGTTTTTCAGGTCGAGAACGAAGAACCGCAACCACAGGTAGTGGTGGCATTAGGGTTCTTGATCACGAACTGCGCGCCCTGCAGGTCTTCCTTGTAGTCGATTTCTGCGCCTACCAAGTACTGGTAACTCATCGCGTCAATGAGCAGGGACACACCATTCTTGGTCATCGTGGTGTCGTCTTCATTGGTGATCTCGTCGAAGGTGAATCCGTACTGGAAACCGGAGCACCCACCGCCCTGTACGAACACGCGCAATTTCAAGTCGGAGTTGCCTTCTTCCGCGATCAAATCCGCGACCTTGGCCGCTGCGCTGTCAGTAAACAGGATGGGCGAAGGCATTTCAGTGGTGATGTTTTCAGCTAGGGCGCTCATGGCAGACTCCGGTCAAATGTCTAATTGCGGGAATAGTACAGCAATTTACTCGGGATTGCTGGTTACAGGTTATTCGCCGCCAGCTTGAGCGTGGGCTTTTCTTCACCAGCCAACAGCGGCCGCAATTGCCCTGTAATCAACGCCCCCTGGTGCATCTCCAGGGCCGTGTATTCCACATCACCTTCGATACGCGCCTTTGGCTGCAACTCCAGCATCAGCCGCGCAACCACCGGGCCTTTGACCGAGCCATTGATGATGATGTGGTCAGCACTGACCTGTCCCGTGACTTTGGCAGT
>JAYWAV010000234.1:0-4510 GCA_043782015.1 Rhodoferax sp.
CGGCGCTGGCAACTGGTGCTGTCCAGCGCGGCTGGCTCTCAGCGCAATGTGGATTTGTTGCGCGAAAGCGTGGATCAGTTGCGCACCGGCGCGCAGGAACTCAGCATCGGCGCACGACAGGCCGCTACCGGCAGCCGCTCGGTCGCCAGCGGCAGCGAACGCCTGGACACGGGCGTGGAGCAATTCACGCAAGGCTTCAAGCAGCTGTCCATTGGCATCCGCACCATGGAGGCCAAGCGTCCGCGGGGCTCCGACCTGACCCGGCTGAAGAACGGTACCGACGCGATGGCAGCAGGCCATGTCGAGTTGGACAAGGGGTTGGCCGAATTGCAAGCTGGCAGCCAGCGTCTGCGCGAGGGCGTGGTCACTTTTCGCGACGAGGCGCGTGACAGTATTCTCACGCCGTCGAGCGTGGGCGACGGGCTTGACAAGGTGCACGGAGGCCTGGTGCAGTTGGATACCGGCCTGCAGGCTGCAAACGGCGCCCACAAGAAATTGATGGAAGGCGCCAACACCTTGAGCGCGAGCGTGGGTACGTTGAACGCTGGCCTGCGCACGATGTTTGTCAGCATCAACAATGCAGCCACCCATCTGCCAGAAGACAGCCAGTTCGATGACCTGAATGCCGGTGTTGACACCCTGGTCAAGGGCAGCAAAGCGCTGTCGGATGGCACCCAGAAATTGAGAATCGGTGCGGATCGGCTGGCCTCTGGCCTGGACCTGCTGGCCCAGTCATTGCCGGCCCGGGTCGACCATCTGGAGGGCAGTGCGCAAGGGCTGGCCACCTCCGTGGAGCCCATCGTCGAACTGGAGGCGACCGTCGCCAACAGCGGCAGCGGTTTTGCCCCCAACATCCTTCCGGCCGCGTTATGGCTGGGGGCGGGCATTGCGGCATTTCTGTTCCATGTGCGGGTGCTGCCGCGTGACGCCAGGGGCTTCTCCCGCTTCGCCCAGGTGGGCGGCAAGCTGATGATTCCGGCCGCAATCGTGCTGGTCCAGGCAGGTCTGTTGTTGCTGACCGTACTGTGCGTGCTGCACATTCAAGTCAGTCATCCATGGGCATTTGCGTTGGCACTGGTCGTTGCATCGCTGACGTTCTTGTGTATTGTGTTTGCGCTGACACGGGCGTTCGGAGACGCTGGCAAAGCGCTGGCAATGATTTTTCTGGCCGTGCAACTTTCATCCAGCGGCGGCGTGCTGCCAGTGGAGTTGAGCGGTGCGCTCTTTGCCGATATCAGCCCCTGGCTGCCGCTAACCTGGGTGGTCCGGGCCATCAAGGCAAGCATGTTTGGCGCCTACGACAACGCCTGGCTGGGGCCGCTGGCGCTGGTGGCGTTAGCCGGGTTGGTAGCGGCGCTGTCGGCGTGCTTTATCGGCCGCTGGCGCTTTGTACGGCCGGGCTCGGTGCGGCCAGCAGTAGATTTCTAGCCCAGCCAAGAAGTAAGAAATGGGCCGGGTCTGCGACTAAGTGCCATGACACGTAATCCATCTCTCTCCATTGCCACAACCCTGCTGGCTGCCTGCCTGGGCAGCGCCGCGCTGGCTGACACCGTTTGCAGCGCCCAATCTGGCACGCTACGCACACCGGTGATCGAACTGTATACGTCCGAGGGCTGCAGCTCCTGCCCGCCGGCAGACCTTTGGCTCAGCACGCTCAAAGCCAAACCGGTTGTAGCCCAAGCCTTTCATGTGAGCTATTGGGATTACATCGGCTGGACGGACCGCTTTGCCAACCCGGTCTTCAATGCCCGCCAGCGCGAACTGGCCCAACGGCAGGGGCAGCGCTTTGTCTACACCCCACAAATTGTGCGCAATGGCAAAGACTGGCGCGATTACGCGGGCCATGTGCCGGAACCAGGCGATGCGGCAAAGGTCCGGATCACAATCCAACGCATGGGCCAGAGCGACAGGTACGAGGCTCACGTCACGCCGCTGCCGGGCGTTGCGCGCTGGAGCGCCTATTGGACCGTCACCGAGCATGGCCATGCCTCCAAAGTCAAGGCCGGCGAAAACAACGGCTCCTATTTGCAGCACGACTTTGTGGTGCGCCAACTGGTACCAACCGGGTCTTTTGAAGGACCGCAGCTGCTTCAGCTGAGCGCCATTCCCGGCCAGACCGAACACCCGCGCCAGATCAATCTCGTGGTGAGTGACCCCACGACCATGGCACCCCTGCAAGCCCTGAGCTTGCAATGCGCTGCCTCGGGCTCCTAGCGCACCAGTACCCAGTCAGGGCAGCAGCGGCAGATCGGCTTTCTTCAGCGTGCGAAGAACAAAGCTGGATTTGCTGTGGCGTATGCCCTTGATCTTGTAGAGCCGTTCGCGCAGCAGGCGCTCGTAGTCTTTGGTGTCCTTGACGGCGACACGCAGCAAATAATCGTACTCGCCGGATACCAGCCAAGCTTCAATCACCTCGGGAATGGCGGCGAGTGTTTCGCCAAATTTCTCTAGTGTGTTTTCAGAATGGCTGTCCAGCGTCAACTGCACCATGACGGAGTCGCCCAGGCCCAGGGCCTGGGCATTGAGACGCACGGTATAGCCCTCTATCACCCCGGCTTCCTCCATCTTCTTGATGCGGCCCCAGCACGGGGAGGGGCTCAGGCCGACGGCCTGGCCAATGTCTTGCAAGCTGGTGCGAGAGTCCGCTTGCAGAACCTGAAGAATTTTTCTGTCTAAAGTATCCATTCCGTAGAATTTACTGGATATTTAGGATTTAACGATTATTTTTCTGAAAATTTAGAATTTTTCGGCAAATACGGAAAATCATTTGGCGCAGCTCTGGGGATACTTGGCGGGAACTGCAACGGGACTTATCGGTCGCGCCAACGGTACAAACTCCTGCGCTGGTTACCGCCGGTTTGGGGGCTTGTTTTTTTATCGGCCTTCACATTTCGGTGCACACACCGAATGTGACTTGCCCAGTAGATTTCTGGACTTGAGTTCCGACCGCAGACGGTGCTTGCCGCAAAGGAAGCACGACATGGTGGAAGACCCGACGTAGGCAGAACCTGCAAAGGGCGAGCCAGAGACCTTGGCCTTGTAGCGCAGCCCGTCATCGAGAATTTTGGTTTTGGTGATGGGTTTGCTCATGGCGCCATTTTACCGGTTCAGGCCATTTTCTGGTGTGTTAAGGACAATTCAACCTGTCAAACTGGTTCACATAGAGCCAAGACGACAGCCCCAGGCCTTGAAACCGCCCAAAAAGGCCTTATCATTCGCACTCGTAGTAGCCGAGTGCTAACAACACGGGCTTCACAAGTTAATGAGCGCCAACTTGAACAAGTTGGCCTTTGTTTACCCCCGTTTCAAAACCTAGGAGATTCCTCATGAAACTGCGCCCATTGGCAGACCGCGTAATTGTTAAGCGCCTCGAAGCAGAAGAAAAGACCGCCAGCGGCATCGTGTTGCCCGGCAACTCGGCTGAAAAGCCTGATCAAGGCGAAGTGCTGGCCGTAGGCCCAGGCAAGAAGAACGACAAGGGTGAACTGATCGCCATGAACGTCAAGGTCGGTGACCGCGTTCTGTTCGGCAAGTACAGCGGCCAGACCGTCAAGGTCGACGGCGATGAGCTGTTGGTGATGAAGGAAGACGACCTCTTCGCTGTTGTTGAAACGAAATAACTTGCGGGACAGACCGAACGACGTGCGCAGCACCTGGTCGCTCTGTCCTCAACTAATTAAACATTTGGAGAATTGAACATGGCAGCAAAAGACGTAATTTTCGGCGGCGAAGCCCGCGCACGCATGGTTGAAGGCGTGAACATTTTGGCCAACGCGGTCAAAGTGACACTGGGCCCCAAGGGTCGTAACGTGGTTCTGGAGCGCTCTTATGGCGCCCCTACCGTGACCAAGGACGGTGTGTCCGTGGCCAAGGAAATCGAACTCAAAGACAAACTGCAAAACATGGGTGCGCAGATGGTCAAGGAAGTAGCTTCCAAGACGTCCGATATCGCTGGTGACGGTACGACTACTGCTACCGTGCTGGCACAAGCCATCGTGCACGAAGGCATGAAGTACGTTGCTGCTGGCATGAACCCGATGGACCTGAAGCGCGGTATCGACAAGGCTGTTTCGGCCCTGATCGTCGAGTTGAAGAAATCCTCCAAGGCCACCACCACTTCCAAAGAAATCGCCCAAGTTGGTTCGATTTCTGCCAACTCCGATGAAACCATCGGCAAGATCATTGCGGACGCAATGGACAAGGTCGGCAAAGAAGGCGTGATCACCGTGGAAGACGGCAAGTCTTTGGACAGCGAACTCGAAGTCGTTGAAGGCATGCAGTTTGACCGTGGTTACCTGTCTCCTTACTTCATCAACAACCCGGAAAAGCAAGCCGCTTTGCTGGACAACCCGTTTGTGCTGTTGTTTGACAAGAAGATCAGCAACATCCGTGACCTGCTGCCTACCCTGGAGCAAGTCGCTAAGGCTGGCCGCCCCCTGTTGATCATTGCTGAAGATGTCGATGGCGAAGCCTTGGCAACTTTGGTCGTCAACACACTGCGCGGTATCCT
>JAYWAV010000235.1:0-4505 GCA_043782015.1 Rhodoferax sp.
CGAAACGGCATTCATCGGCTGGCCATCTATTTGCAGTTCGCCTTCGGAAATATCTTCCAGACCCGCAATGCAGCGCAGCAGTGTGGACTTGCCGCAGCCCGATGGACCGACGAACACAACGAACTCGCCATTGGCGACCTCCAGATCAATACCGTGCAATACGGCCACACGGTTGTCGAAGGTTTTTTTGATTGCGCGCAAACTCAGCGTAGACATGCTTTAGACCCGTCAGTTATTTGTAAAAAGGAGCACGGTTGCGGGTGCCGTGGGCAATGCAAGCTCGCGTCCCTGCCAGGGCAATTCCTTACCATTCACGGTCGCGCGGGGCAATGGCTCTGTTCCGGGCCACGCCAGGCGCAAACCACCACGCAGCCCCTGAAGTGTGGCCACACTGGTCGGCAGTTCCAGCGCCCACCCGCCCTGGCGGGGAGCCAGCGTGTAATCCAGCTTGCCATAGGCAGTGGACATGCCTCGCACTTCAATCGACCCCGCGTTGCGCCATTGGGGCGTGAACCCTGCGCCAATTACGATGGCATCCTGGGGCTCGCGCTCATAAGCAAACATATCCAATGCAGAGCGGATGTAGTCCGAAGACACCCACGCATGCGGCATGTCCCCCAGAAAGCGTACTTCGCGCGCATCGGGCAAAACAACTTCTGCCCACTGGTCCCAGCCCGCCGGGCGCTGATCGGCGAAGAAAAACTGCAGCATGGCATGCGCACGCTCTACCTGCCCCAGTCGCACCAGAGCGCCCACCGTGCGCAACTCATAAGGCGTGTAGTCCTTGGAGGCGCGACGTCCTTGGGCACGCGCCAGCGACTCAGACCAGTATTTTTCAAAGGTGTTTTCCAATAAGCCCGCTGGCAGCACATCTTGCGCCTGCGCCGGATTGAGCGCCATGGTGGTCGATGTGGCATCAAAATCACCGCGATCCGCCGCGCCCGCGATGTAAGTGAGCTGGTAGTGCTGAGCGGTCAGCGCGATAGAAGAAACGAGATTCCGCTGGAATTCATCACGGCGACTGATCCATGTACTTGCGGCTTCCTTGCGGTCAAGCGCCTGTGCAACAAGCACCAGATCCTTCAGACCCCGCATCGTCCAGAAGTCATCCCAGTAGGAATAGGCGGGCTTGTCAGAGTAGCCTTCGTGGCTGATAGAGGGCGGCATCAGACCAAAGTAGCGGGCACGTTCGGGAGGGCGATTGGCCTCACGCATTTCACTCTGGCGCTGCTGCTCGATCCAGTTCCCCACCTGTTGCAAACGGGGCCATTGGCGCTCCAGCCACGCACGGTCATGGGTATGGCGCCAAACTTCAGCCACCGCATAGATGTACTGTCCATGGCTGTCGTTCTCCACGACCGGATCGGAACCCCGCTGGTCCACACAACACGGCACTTTGCCCGAGGCGAAAACGCGTCCACCAAACCAGTCGACATATTCGCGTGCGGCGTCCAACTCCCCTATACGCACTAAACCCGCCACCATCATCGCGCCATCGCGAATCCAGCTGCGTGCATAGGAGCGGGTACCAGGGCGCAATGCTGCACCGTCACGGGACATCAAGATATGTGCCAGAGATGTTCGCAAGGTGTCCACTACGGGTTGCGCCACGATTGGCACTTGCAGTTGCGTGCGATTAAGACGTTCCCGCCAATAGGCGGCAACAGCATCCATACGTGCGTCGACATCTGTAGTTCCCGGTTGAACGGAGGCAGCGAGAGGAGCAGTCCAGGCAACGGTCTGTTGCCCACCGGGAGGCAGCGTAAGGGTGAACTCTAATGCGGCAGAGGCCATGGACTGTGTATCCACGCGTAGCGTCAACAAAGGAGCTGAATGCAAATTGGATAGCGCCAGGCCGCCATCCAGCGGCAGCGACCTCACCACCGCTGGTGCATTGGGCTTCAACGATGGTTTGCCATTGACATGCAGCTGGCCAGCGTGCCATGCCAATTGATCAATCGCACTGGCACCGCCAGCGGTTGCGAGAAACTGCTGGGGTGGATTGACTTGCCAAGGGCGTACCGCCAACATCAAGGTCAGCGTCTGCGGCTGTGCCGTAGGGTTGTGCAGGGTATAGCTCGCCAACAATTCCGGTGCGGCACTGGTCCCGTCTGCTGCAGCTTCTACCTGCAAGTCGAAATTTGCGTGGCCCCACCGCACCGAGGGCATAGGCAGGTAGCCATCGCGCAATTGTTGACTGAGTTTTACGTCTGCCCAAGTGACCCACTTGCCATTGCCCAGGCGGATAGCCGGTTCCACGCTGTAGCCACCCCGCCCAAGCTCCAGCGCACCGTCTTCGCTCATCAGGGCGGAATGGTCGCCTCCCCCATTGACACCCACCAGAGTCCAGTAGTTTTGTTCGTGCAAGAAGGTACGCGGTACGTCACCACGCGGCAAACGTACAGCCATTGCCGATAGCACCGCATTCATGGTAGGCCATTGCGCGGCGCTGCGTAATTCCAGCCCCAACTTCGACACAACATCTGCACCACACAATTGCCGCACGCGTATCAAACGCGATTGACTTTCGGGCAGAAAAATTGCATCCAGACCGCCATTGCTTCCGCGCACCTTGCGCACACTGCGCCAGCGTCTGCCATCGTCAGACGCCAGCACGTCATAGTCCAGCCCTTGGAGATTCTCAGGCCAGCTTAGTGCGAGTCCATTGAACTCACGCGCCCACTGAAAATCGAAGTCAGCCGTGCGCGCATCCACCATACGCCACCGGGCCTCGGGCCACTCGGTAGGGTCCGCAGCCCGCGTTGATCGCTCCAGACGCGCCAAGCACACAGAACCGCGCCCGCCCTCGCGTCCCGCCGACACCACCAACTCGATAGATTCGGTATGGCGCAAACGCTTGTCCGCTATGGGGCCCCAGGCAAACTCGACATGTCGCTCGCGAAAGTTAAGAGATTCCAACTTTGCAGGGAGCGTGGCGTTGGGTCGGTTAATCCACCACACGTTATCGCCACTGGCATCGCCGAGTTTGATCTGTAGGTCATTGACCGCCCCACTGCTTTTGAGTTGGGCCTGCAGCGCAAAGTGCTCTGGCCAGTCCAGCGGCAGGGAGCGGCGCATGACGGCATAGCCCGATACGCCTGCAAAGTCGTAATCCAGACAAAGGCTACCGTCGCTGCTATCGCGCCGCAACGTGGCCTTCACTTGGTCAGAAGCCGATGCAGTCCACGCACTGCTGTCGCGCACATCCGACAGCAGTTCGCTACGCTGTGCGGGTGTCTGTGCGGCCTGCCCAACTGTGCACACCCAGGCAAGGCAGAAAGCGATTGCGCTTCGCATCTTCATTGCTTCACGCTCCCCATCAACAGTCCTTGCATGTAATACCGCTGCAAGAGCAGGAACAGCAGCAATACGGGCATCACCGTAATCACAGCGCCGGCCATCATCAATTCGCTGTCCTGAACATGCTCACGCGACAGGGATGCCATGGCCACTGGCAGGGTGTGCATGTCACCATCCGTGAGCACAATCAACGGCCACATGAAGTCGTTCCAGCTGCCCAAAAATGCAAACACTGCAAGGGTGGCCAAAACAGGTTTGAGAACAGGCAACACCACCGAAAAGAAGATGCGAAACTCACCCGCACCATCCATGCGCGCAGCTTCAATCAGTTCATCCGGAATGCCGCGTGCGTACTGCCGAACCAGGAAAATCCCGAATATCCCCGCCAGGCCCGGCACCAGAACACCCGCCCAGGTGTTCACCAGCCCCATGTTCTTGAGCATAAGAAACAGCGGAAGCATGGCGACTTGTCCCGGTATGACCAAAGCGGCGAGCAATAACGCAAATATTTTTTCGCGCCCCCAAAACCGCAGCTTGGCAAAACCATACCCTGCCAGCGTATTGAACAAGGTGGAGATCAGCGTGACGCCAATGGCCAGACCCAAGCTATTGATAAATGCCGCGCCTATTCCCCCTTGAGAAAACATCTGGCGATAGTGCGCAAGCGTAGGTTCTGCGGGAAGCAAGGGTGGAGGATAGGTACTTGCCGCACCGCTGGGCATCAAGGACACGGACACCATCCAGAACAAAGGAAACAGCGCCAATAAGGCGGCAGACAGCAGTGCCAGATTAATCCCGATCGCAGGCCAGCTCAGAGAGTTTTTCATATGATCGAAGTCATGCGCGATGACCTCCCCGTGTTCGCTGCGCCAGTGCCATCAGTCCCTTGGTCACTGCAACAATCAAGACAAAGAGCACGAATGCCACCGCCGATGCCTGTCCCAGGTTCCACCACTTGAACCCTTCGTCGTACATCAGGTACAGCACACTCACCGTGCTTTGCAAAGGCCCCCCCTGTGTCATCACATAGGGTTCGGCAAAGAGCTGAAAGTATCCAGCAGTCGTCAAAATGGACACCATCAACATCGTCGGTGTCAGGCTGGGTAAAGTGATGTGGCGAAACAGATCCCACGCGCTGGCCCCATCCAGCCGCGCTGCTTCGTACAGGTCTTCGGGGACGGCCTGCAAGGCGGCGATAAAAATAA
>JAYWAV010000236.1:0-4466 GCA_043782015.1 Rhodoferax sp.
CAACACGCATCCTGCGGTGCGGTTATTTTCACGTTAGGCGTCATACCCGAACAGCGTCTCCGCTCCACTACCTGAAAGCCAATCATGTCCGACGACACATCAAGAGTTCTCGCCGCTGTTTCCAAGTTCTCTGAAACCTGGAATAGACACGACATGGCTGCATTCGGACACCTGTTCGCGATGGATGCGGAATTTGTAAACGTAGTCGGCATCTGGTGGAAGGGGCGGCAAGCAATTCAAGAGGCGCATGAGTTCACTCACGCATCAATGTTCAAGAACAGTCAGCTGACTTTCTCGGTAACCGAGATCCGATTCCCCGGGCCAAATATCGCAATAGCGCGAACAAAATGGAACATGGAGGGACACATCGCTCCTGATGGCTCGCCACTTCCGCCGCGTAACGGTATTCTCGTTAATGTCCTCTCCGAGTCGAACGGAATATGGGAAATCATCGACTCACAAAATACCGACATCATTGAAGGGGTTGCTTCCCGCCCACAGTGAATTTCGGCTCACCCAACACCTCGAATGGCGCCTAAGCCTTCCATCGGGGGATGCGAAAAAGGCTGCGCCTTTTGTGCATCCCTCATGTCAAACGCTATCCCTCATGGCTGGCGCCCGTAGCGGTTAGCCCCCTTCAGCGGTAGATTTGAGGTTCCGTCAGGAGATCTCAATGGTCAACCTCATCGAAGTGCTCAGCTCACAAGCTCGAACACTGCCACCAGCGGACCGGGTTCGCTTGGCCGAGGAGCTCTTTGCTTCGGTGTACGAACCAGACGACGAAGTCGAGGCGGCTTGGGACGGGGAAATTCGAATCCGAATCGCCGATATTGACGCTGGTACGGCGAAGCTGGCAATCGCACCGGACGACAGGAAGCCAGGCTATTGGCGTTCCCGGATAATCAAGGGATAACATGTCAATGGACTCGGACTCACAACAGCATCAGGCGGCTTCACCGCGTGTTGTTGTGATCCGGTCATCTCCATGTTAGTCCCGATGAACGAACCATCCCTGCTTTCCAAGCCAGGTGCAATCGCCATCGTCGCACTCGCGGCCTGTGGGTATGTTGGGGGCTGGCTCGTACTCCTCGTTGGCGGCTTTCACCACGCTTCAAGCCGCTACAGCGCACAGACTTCTTTCGTGAGCGGCGCGCCTGCAATGGCAGTGGCTGCAGTGTTCTTCGCACTGGCAGCTGTCGGAGTGATAGCGCTGTTCAAGATGCGTGGGATGGCATGGAAGTGGCAATTCATCGGAAGTTGCGCCGTTCTTCTGCCCCCGCTCTGTTTCACTTTCGCTGGTTGATCCGTTGATGCTTCGGTGCCTGTCCCGGATACCCTGCGGTTGGCGAATACGCAAACGTTTATGGGTAAAAATGGCTCTGACCCTCGGCAGATAAGCGCAAGCTGCTCCTGAAATAATAGCAAACTATGGCGTTTCAAAGCTTCAGCGCAGCCGCATACCCCGTCATCTCCAGATACCCACGCCCGACCAGCTTCTGGTTGCTGTCCCACACTTCGCACAAGCCCTCCCAGTAGATCGCACCCGTAGAGCCGCGGCTGTCGAGCTCCTGGTTGTCAATGACGGCTTTGACGGTGTAGAAGTCTGCGGGCGTGCGCACTATCCATTCCACCGGATAGCTGGCTTTGCTCAACGCGCTGCGCCAACTGCGCACGGGTTTGAACAAGACCTCGCCGCGTGAGAATACATATTTCGCACCGCTGGCGCTGCGGAAGGATCCACCGTCCCACAACGCGCGGCCCTCTTTGTCGCGCAACTGGAAGGCGGTCAATGCGCTGCCGTCGAACAGGTTGATACCCAGCCAGTCCCAGCCCACTGCCAGCGGGTGCAAGACTTCCTGGCTCCATTCATGGTCCAGCCATGCGGTGCTGCCGGTCTCCAGTGCATGAGCTTTGCCTTTGACGGAGATGCTGCCGCTGGTTTGCAGTTGCGGTAGGCTGTAGTAGTAGCTGGCTTGCTTGTCGTCAGGCCCTTTGCGTGACAGACCGTTTTTGCCTTGCAGCAACACGGGCTGGTTGGCCTTGAAGGTCAGGTTCAACGAAAAGTCGTCTGCGCGAATCTGCGCTTGCAAATCTGCACCTGCGCGGCGCAAGGACCAGTCGCGCAGAACGACGTGGGTGTCCTGCGAATTGGCCGATGCGGTGTCTGCCGGGTTCGCGTCTGGCGCCTCGCCAGACCAGCGCGCGATGCGCTGGTCATGCCAAAGTTTTTTGCCTGCAACGTCAGTGACGGCGGCGTGGGCAAACAGCAGTTGCCGCGCAGCCAGGCGCGACTGCATCTCTTGTGTGGTGTTGATGCGGCTGCGAAAAAACGTGACCTGAAAGCCCAGAACGGCTTGCTGGCCGGCCACGTTGGCATAGCCGGTGATGTACCACCACTCGGTAGCAAAGTCGTTGTGCGCGCCAGCGTCACGCGGGAACTGGATGGCAGCCGTTGGTAGCGCCCAAGCGCTGCTGCTCGACACCAATGCCGTAGCGGCGCTGGCCTGCAGCAGTGTGCGCCGCGAAGGATGCAAAGCGCGTCTATCGATTGCCAGCACGCGCCAGCCGCTGGGCAATGGTCACAGGTGGCTTGCCGACATACGCATCCAGCTTCGATCCCATCGCCAGTTCCAGTTGGTCCAGCCGCACTTGGGCGGATGGGTGGGTGCTCAGGGCCAGCGCAAACAACGGGTCATCCGGCGCGGCGGTGCGCAACTGCTGCAGCGCGGCGACCAGGCCATACGGATCAAAGCCGGAGCGTGCAGCGAGTGCCACGCCCGTGCGGTCGGCTTCCAACTCGTCCGACTGATCCAGGCCCTTGGAATACAGGTTGCGACCCAGCCCAACCAGTTGCGACGACAGGCCGCCCGGCAGCTTGTTGCTCAACTGTTGCGCTGCCAGTTGCGACAGCAGCCCGGTCTGCGCGCTCTTGCGCAGGGCTTTGAGATGGTGCTTGGAGACGACGTGGGTGATCTCGTGCGACAGAATGCCCGCCAGCTCGGATTCATCGGCCACACGGTCGAGCAGGCCCTTGGTCACGAAGATGTAGCCGCCGGGCGCAGCAAACGCGTTGTAGCCCGCATCGTCCAGCACCGCAAAGGTCCACGGCAGATTCGGGCGTGGGGACTGCAAGCTGAGCCAGCGGCCCAGACGGTTGACATAGCGCTGCAAGGCCATGTCGGGGTACAGCGGCTTCGCGCCCAGCAGGATGGCGGCGAGCTGGCGACCCATCTCGATCTCTTTGGGCTCGTCAATATCTTCCAGCGACTGCGACAGCATGGACACCAGGTCGCCGGGGTTGGCCTTGTTGTTCTGGTTGCCCGTGAGGTTGAGCACATTGCTCAATGGATTGTTTTGCGCAGGTGCCCCCGGTTTAGTCAGGCTCTGGAACAGGCTACCCAACGCTTTGGCTGCATCGCTTTGCGCCAGCGCAGGGCCACTGAGAAGGCATGCACTGATCGCGCAAGTCAGCAGTTGTTTGGAATGCGCGTTCATTGCAGACCTCCGACGTTTTGGGGATTGTTGCCCGGTGGTGTGCTGCTACGCGAAGGCGCGTTCGGCTCAGGCAAGTTGTCCACCTGGCGCGTGGCCAGCGGCGCGTCTGACGCGAAGCGTTTGGCCTGCGTGGCATCCTGGCGCAGCGCTTCTACCTGCGTGAGCGCTTCGATGTTGGGAGTTGCGTTGGCAATGTCTTCTGCGCCGAGGCCGCGGATACCAACCGTAGAGGTTGCCGTGGTTGTGGGGCGTTGCGAGGAGCCGCCGCTAAAGAAGTTGGTCAACCCGCGCAGGGCGCCGGTGGCGGCGTTCGATGTGGGGACGGGTGCGTTGCCAGTGGCAGAGACATCAAACATGTGCACCCAGCCGGTTTTTGCGTCGGCGGTTTTCACCTGGATCCACGGGCCGACGCGTAGCGTGGTCTTGGTCAACGTGGTTTGCACGGGCAGGCTGGCAACGCTGCTGGACTTTTCATCGGGTGCCTGGCGCAGCTCGGCGGCGCGTTTGGTCTGGATGGTGTTGTCGGTTTGCGCATTTGCCAGCGTCGCGGATAGCGCGGCAACAGACAACAGCAGGATGCGGATTGGTTTCATACATTGGGCCTCTGCCAAGCATTGTCGGGGAAGTTGTGTGGGTAGGCAATGAGGTTTTAACTACCTTGGCTGACGCGCAGAGGAAGGGGGTATGCCCCGTGCCTCATGGTGTGCCTAAGGCCACACAAATCGGCCCAGCGCACCCCCCTTTCCTCTGCGGTTTTGTGGTTGCCGACTGACTGCAATCAACCATGCTCGTCTCGCTGGGGTGGGGAATGTCGGGAGCCGATTTGTGTGGCCTTAGGCACACCATGAGGCGCACGGCATTTCCCGCTTCGGCAGGAAGCAAAGCTGAACCACGCTACTGTATTAATAGCTGCTCACGCACATTCCGTGCGCGCTAGCGGCCATTTTTATGCAGAAGCTTCGTCTGGCGGT
>JAYWAV010000237.1:0-4452 GCA_043782015.1 Rhodoferax sp.
CCCTTCCTTCGAGCGGACATGCCCCGGGGTACCGGGTCATGCCGCTCAAGTCAAACGTTAGGCATCACAATCATGCTGCGGCAGAACTATCGTTGACAACCGCAACGACTCTCCGTAAAGTCCCGGGCTAGTTAGCCGCCCCGCCTAGCTGCAGCTTTTGAAGAACAGCAATGCAAATCACCTTGCCCCGAATCTCAATTGCAGCCTCGTTGCTTCTTTTTGCGGCGTCTGCGGTTGCCGACGACCCGCCCGCCAACTCAGAGAACTTCAGCCCCTATGAACTTGTTGGAGACTGGCAGTTCATGAACTCCAACTCGGGTACGAAATACGGCGGCGATATCAAGGTGAGAGTTAACAGGCTGGACAAGCCTGGCACGATGCGCGGAACGATTTCATACGATGGCAGACAACTGAATGACGTTTGCGGAACACGCGGTGTCTTCAGTGATGAGCCAGTTGAGGCGGAGATCATCAAGTCTAATGACGAGTACCGCATCTCCTTCATGGCCAAGTGCTTGCGGGGCCAGAGTCCGAGACTTTTCAGTTGGACTCTGGTTTGCGAGAGTGCAACCTGCTCTCAACCAACAGTATCGCCGCCCGGACGGGGTGTACTTACGCTGACAGAAAAGCGTTGAGTTGGCGCGAAATTCTCCGTGTCGCGCCCGTGACGCCTAACCCTTCCATCAAGCGGACAGTCAAAGGGCTGCGCCCTCCGCCTGCCGCTTATGTCAAACGTTGGGCGTCACAAGGAGAATGTCAGTGAAGCTCACGCATCGCGCTGTTGCTCCAAAGCCGTCAAGGCTAGCAATTCAGTGCGTGTCTGCATTGGCTGAGCCGCATGTAAGGGCAATGCCTACGCTTCGTCCAAGGCCAGAGAAGCGCCCTCTTGTCGCGGTTGCTGAGGTCGTTGGCTATTCCCTCCAACGAAATGCACGTGCTTCTTGTCACCACCTCACGAAGGCCTGTCGAGCTCAGTTGGTGCCGGCGCTGGCGCGCCGTCGAAGGCAAATGTTAGTCAGCCAGTGGGCGCTGCCGCTCAGCGAAAATCAGCGCAGCCTTGGCAGCACCGTGTCGAGCGGCAGCGGGGTCGGTGGCGTTCAAACCGCACCTCGCTCTTCCACCGTCAGTGACGCCCAACCCTTCGTTCAAGCGGACGGCTTCGCCGCCGCTTAACTCAAACGTTGGGCGTCACAAGGAACGTGTCAGTGAATCCCACGCATCGCGTCATTGCTCCAAGGCCGTCAAGGCGAGCAGTTCAGTGCTTGTCTGAATCGGCTGAGTTGCACGTGAGAACAATGCCTACGCTTCGTCTACGGCCAGAGGAACGCCCTTTTGGCGCGGTTGCCGAGGTCGTCGGCTATTCCCCCAAACTAACAACACGCGCTTCTGGCCACCACCGCGCGAAGGCCTTTCGAACTCAGTTGGTGCCGGCGCTGGCGCGCCGCTGAAGGTAAATGTTAATCAGTCTGTGGGCGCTGCCGCGCAGTGAAGGTCGGCGCGGCCCTCAAGGCACGGCGCCGCGCGGCAGCGGGGTTGCTGGCGTTCAATCCGTATCTCGCTTTCCCACCGTCGGTGACGCCCAACCCTTCGTTCAAGCGGACGGCTTCGCCGCCGCTTAACTCAAACGTTAGGTCTCAATTCGCAGCAACTACGTCGCGGAGCCAAAATTCCTGGAGGCTTTGGGCTTCGTCGTCGCGCCAATGCAATTCCGCCGATTCCCATCGGTCGCCGCTGTGATACATCGGTCGGTGAAAGTCCCATCGCTATGCGACACTTCCCACCTCGGGTCAAGTACAGAGCCACACCTCACCACTTTCAGCCACAAGGAGCCGCTACATGCATCGGGTAAAACTCATCGTCAGGTTGGTCGAGAACGGAGTGACTACTGGAGGCTACGTCAGGCAACTTGAACTCCCATTTGTGCCGTGCGTTGGAATGAAGTTCGAGCAAGGCACGAGCTGCAGACTGTGGGAAGTCGATGGCGATGAATTGAATCCTTCAATCGAGGAAGTGGTCTACGACCTTGATGAAGAGGAGATAGTTTGTCTGCTCTCCGTAGAGAAGGCGCTGTCCTCGTCGTTCTGGGAGACACTCGATCTCGCCGCGCACGGAATCCGGTGTGCGGAACTGCAATACTTCAGACATAGGAACGCCTGAGACCTAACCCTTCCATCGAGGGGACGCTTTCCGGCCTACGGCCTCCAAGCGCCCCTCATATCAAACGTTAGGCGTCTGAAATGCCAGCATATGCAGAACTGAAGCACATTGCCGATGCCATCAAGGATGGCTCAATCGCGCGGCTGCCGCTCAGTGATCTGATTGAGATGAACGCCCTACTTGTGGGCGAGAAATTCATGGGGCAGGAACGGCAAATTGATGCCTTTGCAGAGACGGTCAGACTGAACATCACGCGCGTGATGATTGAAACTCTGCAGAACCACATCACCGAACTGAACAAGAAGAACAACCAAACACAGAACCTAATTATTGTGCTCACTATTGCCTCAATCATTGGAACAGCAGGCCAGCTATGGTACGCAGACAAGGCCGACAAAAGATCTGAAGCAGAAGCAGCAACCACTGCAGCAAGACAGCAAGCGCTAGCCCAGAAATTGGCAGCCCCGCCCCTGTCGTCACCCCAAGCTTCGAGTCCAGCCAGTGCCACGCCAGAAGCGGCTCTTTCTGCTTCTTCTGTTTCTTCTGCTTCATCTCGGACTTAGATTCACCCATACCTTACTCCAAAAAACAGCCGCCTAACCATTCGCTCAAACGGACCCATTGCGGCGGTCCGCCATTTGGGCTGAACACATAGCCCAAATGCCAGCCCACCACAACGGGCCGCTTAGCTCAAACGTTAGGCGTCTCAACTATCACCAGTCGCAAGGTCGGCCGTTCTTGAATACCAAATACATCTTCAATGCCAACGCCAAAGCCACTCCCGCACCGAGATGTGTTCGAAAAGCTCGGCGAAACACAAACAAGATTTGTGTTTTCTGGCAAACCAGATGAAGTCGGTAGAGCGGCGGACGCGTGGCTTGCTGAACTGCAGGCCGCTAGAGACGATGAGGCATCTCGAAGTCGCGATGCACGGGAAGAAGAAACACTCTCAATCGCCAAGCGTGCGGCCGTTGCAGCAGAGCAGGCCAACGAGATAGCTCGCCGCGCCAACAGCAATGCAATTAAAGCTGCGATGTTGGCCGCTATTGCTACGATTATTGCTGCAATCATTTGGGTCATGTATGTCTCACCAAAATAAGCGCCATGCTCGCGCAAGGCTCAAATACAGCAAGAGTGCTGCGCACACTTGCAACTACTCCTCGCGCGGGCTACGAGACGCCTAACCATTCGCTCAACCTGACACTTTGCGGCGGTCCAATTTTGGGCAAAAATTCGAGCCCAAAATTAGCCCACCGCAAAGTGCAGGTTAGCTCAAACGTTAGGCGTCAATACCCCCATCCTACGGAAGATTGGAAACCTGAAAACGCCAGCGTGGCGGCGTTGCCACGCAGTTAGTCAATCCCTAAGGAGGGAATCATGTCTCGTCAAACAACAACTCTTCGCAACCCGATTTACGGCGCACTAGTTTTTGCCGTCATGTTCGGACTTGGAGACGTGGCTGCGCAAGCAATGCCTAAGGAAGGGAATTACGATTATGTTAGCTGCTATTCTGGCACGATGAATATTATTGCATTCTCCAAAACGCACAATGCTTCAACTTATGAATTGATTGGAAACAGCCGTACGAACCCGCCAGGCGGGCCGTTTGACATGGTCACGTTTCGATGTTTGGGTATGGGCAGCAGTCTCGACGGTCAGACAACAAGCTCTAATTACTGCGAATCAATCGACAAGGATGGCGACAAGTTGATGGTGCGCAACGTAAATCAGGGGCAAAAGGGAACTCAAGAAGGACTTGCCGGTACAGGCAAGTACGAGGGCATAGTGCGTTCAGGAACAAACGAATTCCTGGGGGTATTTCCTGTGATTAAACCCGGGACGTTCTCCGGTTGCAGTCGACAGGTCGGTACCTACAAATTGAAATGAGTATAGTTTGGAGCTTGTAGGCAGGTTCTTGCAAGCAACGAGTATTTTTGAAACCGCGGCAAATGAATTTGCTGCCGCGGCTGCGCAACGCATCTGCCCAAGCCTACTTTCCGTTAGCACCTCGTTGCAAAGAAATTGACGCCTAACCATTCGCTCAACCGGACCCTACACAGCGAGCCGGCATTTGGCCCGCCATTTCATTCTGGGCCAAATACCGTCCCGCTGTTCCGGGCCGGTTAGCTCAAACGTTAGGCATCACCCAACAGCCAGCCTTGCAGCCATCGCAGCATCGACCGCAGAATCAGCTTCCTCGCCATCCAGAATCAAATCGCTATCCGGTCCATAGATGTGCGGCCCATCAAGATTTGCCGAAGCGCGCAGCCAGCGGTAGCGATTCGCGTACTTGCG
>JAYWAV010000238.1:0-4425 GCA_043782015.1 Rhodoferax sp.
GCGGCATCCAGGAACAGCATCCGGCTACGCCGGGCCAGCACATCTTCTACCGTGCGCGCGTATTCGTTACGGGCCGCGTAGCGGACCATAGCCTCCGTCAAGCCGGGGGCCAACTCACGGTCGGCACCCGGCATTTGCAGTACTTCAGACGCCTCCAGACCATAGGAGTGCACGCCCTCCGCATATGCCAAAGAAACCATCGCCCTGGATCTGGACTCAGCTCCTATAAGCCTTAAATCATTAGTGAGCGCTGGCTTTAAGGGTGGTAATAACTTGCGCTGCACGCATTTTTGCAGCACATCGTCGGCCATCGCGCGATAGGTGGTCCATTTGCCACCCGTCACCGTGACCAGGCCGCTGCGCGACACCAGGATGGTGTGCTCGCGGCTCAGCGCCTTGGTGTTTTCGCCTTTGTCGTCCGGTGGTTTGACCAGCGGGCGCAGACCGACCCAGATACTTTTGATATCCGCCCGGGTGGGCGCAGGCTTTAAGTAGCGCGCAGCTTCCCTCAATATGAAGTCCACCTCTTCCTTGAAGGCATCTGGCTCCCGCGCCAAGTCGTGGCGGGGCGTGTCGGTGGTACCTAATATGACCTTGCCGAGCCAAGGCACCGCAAAAAGCACCCGTCCATCCGAGGTCTTAGGCACCATCATTGCGCTATCGGAGCCCAAAAACTTGCGGTCCACCACCAGATGCACGCCTTGACTGGGCGCAACCATGGGCCGCGTCGGGTGGCGCCCATCGTTCGCGTTGGCATCGCCGTCGATCTGACGCAAGGCATCGACCCAGACGCCTGCGGCGTTAATCACACAGCGGGCCTGCAGCGTATAGGACAGTCCAGTCTCGGCGTCTTCACACACCAGTCCGCTGACGCGCCCAGATTCAAAGGTCAGATTGGTCGCCTTGCAATAGTTCACCAGCAGCGCGCCTGCCAGCGCAGCCGATTTGGCCAATGTAATCGCCAGACGGGCGTCGTTGAACTGGCCATCCCAGTACTTCACGCCCCCTTTCAGTGAATCAGGGTTGGCCTGCGGCAATGCCTGCAGGGTTTCCTCGCGACTCAGGAATTCGGTTTTCCCGAGACCCGCCTTACCCGCCAGCAGGTCGTACATCGTCAGACCGATGCCGTAAAAAGGCGCTTCCCACCAGGTGTGCGCCGGGACCACAAAGGCCAAAGGTTGCGCCAAATGTGGCGCATTGCGCAGCACGGTCGTACGCTCGTGTAGCGCCTCTCGCACCAAGCCGATATTGCCCTGCGCCAGATAACGCACACCACCGTGCAGCAGCTTGGTCGCGCGCGAAGAGGTGCCCTTGGCAAAGTCATGCGACTCGACCAGCACCACTTTCAGGCCGCGCGTTGCCGCGTCCAGCGCAACGCCCAGCCCGGTAGCACCACCACCAACGATGGCGATGTCATAGTCAACATCTTCGTTCAGGCGACGCAGCAAATCTGCGCGAACCGTGGGCAATGCTTGTTGGGGTGTCGTCATATCAGCCCTGCGCCCAGGCGCGAGAACGCGCCACGGCTTGTTGCCAGCGCGCGCGCTTGGCCTTGCGATCCTGCGCCGACATGTTGGGTTCAAAGCGACGGTCTACCGCCCACTGCTGCATCAGCTCATCCGCACCCGACCAGAAGCCGGTTGCCAGCCCCGCCAGATAGGCGGCGCCCAGCGCGGTGGTCTCGGTCACCTTCGGGCGCACCACGGGCACACCCAGAAAATCGGCCTGCATCTGCATCAGCAGGTTGTTGCGGCTAGCCCCTCCATCCACACGCAGCTCCCGCAGTGCGATGCCAGAGTCACTGGCCATTGCGGCAAACACGTCGGCCGATTGCAGCGCAATCGCCTCCAGCGCGGCGCGGGCGATGTGGGCGCGGCCCGTGCCGCGCGTCATGCCCACCAAGGTGCCGCGTGCATGGCCATCCCAGTGCGGGGTTCCCAGACCGGCGAAGGCGGGCACCAGATAGACGTCGTCCACATCGGGCACGCTGGCAGCCAAAGCTTCCACTTCGTCAGAAGACTGGATGATTTGCAGCCCGTCGCGCAGCCACTGGATGGTTGCGCCGCCCATAAAGACCGAGCCCTCCAGCGCGTAGCAGCCCAGTACGGCGTCCAGTTTTGAAGACGTCGACGAACCACCTACCCACGCAACAGTGGATAACAGTTTGTTGTCGCTGCGGATCGCATTGCGCCCAGTGTTCATCAGCATGAAGCAGCCGGTGCCGTAGGTATTTTTGGCAGTGCCAGGCGTGAAACAGGTCTGTCCAAACGTGGCGGCCTGCTGGTCGCCAGCGATGCCCGCGATGGGGACCGCCTCACCCAACCATTGGGCAGCGGTCGTGCCCACCACCGCGCTGCTGGGCACGACCGTGGGCAACACCGACGCAGGGATGTGGAACAGGTCCAGCAACTCGCTGTCCCACTGCAGCGTATGGATGTTGAACAGCAGCGTGCGCGAGGCGTTGCTGGCGTCGGTCACATGCAGCGCGCCATCGGTCAGCTTCCAGACCAGCCAGCTGTCGATGGTGCCGAAGGCCAGCTCGCCCCGCTCGGCGCGGGCGCGGGCTCCGGGAATGGTGTTTAACAGCCATTCCAGCTTGGTACCGGAGAAATAGGAATCGAGTACTAGCCCGGTCTTTTTCTGTATCAGCCCTGCCTTGCCCGCGGCGCGCAAAGCATCACAGCGCTTGGCGGTGCGGCGGTCTTGCCAGACGATGGCAGGCGCTATCGGCTCTCCGGTCTTGCGGTTCCACAAGACAGTGGTTTCGCGCTGGTTGGTGATGCCGACACCGGCAATTTGCCGAGGGGAGATTTTGGCTTGGGCCAATGCTTCGCGTGCAACGGCAATTTGCGTTTCCCAGATTTCATTGGCGTCGTGCTCGACCCAGCCGGGCTGCGGAAAACTCTGGCGGAATTCGCGTTGCGCGGTGGCCGCGATCTCACCTTTGCGATTGAACAGAATCGCCCGTGAACTGGTGGTGCCCTGATCTAGCGCGAGAATGTAGTCCATACGACGGAGAAAAAATATGCGCCCCCAAGTTCACATTCGTTCACAGCCCCCCAAGGGGGCGCATGCTTCCCTAGAGGCGGCTCGCCGGGAGGCATGATGACCGAGCATATTGCATTTATCGGCGGCGGCAACATGGCCAGCGCCATTATCAGCGGGCTGACTAGTCAGGGCTTTCGTGCGCAGAACATTGACGTGGTGGAACCCTTTGCTGAGGCACGCGACAAGCTGAAGACGCACTTTGGCATCGAAGCCCAGCCCCAATCCGATGTGTTTCTGAACAAAGCCACCATCGTGCTGTGGGCCGTCAAGCCTCAAACTTTCAAAGAGGCAGCGTTGCAAACGCGCTTTCACACCAAGAACGCACTGCACCTCAGCGTGGCCGCGGGCATACGCAGCGACAGCATCGCACGCTGGCTGGACAACGAGCGCGTGGTACGCACCATGCCCAACACGCCGGCCTTGATCGGCAAGGGCATTACTGCGATGTACCCACGCCCCGCGGTGAGTGAGACCGACCGCAAGCTGGCCGAGCTGGTCATCGGCACGACAGGCGAATACCTGTGGCTGGATGCGGAAGAGAAGCTGGATGCAGTGACCGCACTGTCCGGCTCTGGCCCGGCCTATATGTTTTATTTCATGGAGGCGATGACCGCGGCAGGGGCCGAAATGGGCCTTAGCCGTGAGCAGGCCTACCAACTGGCAGTCGCCACCTTTATCGGTGCGGGTGAACTGGCGCGCTCTTCCAACGAGCCGCCGGAGATCCTGCGCCAGCGGGTCACCTCCAAGGGCGGCACCACGCATGCGGCCATCACGTCCATGGACGAGTCTGGTGTGCGCACGTTGTTCGTGCGCGCCTTGCATACGGCACGCATGCGGGCTCGCGAGCTGGGTGACGAATATGGCACTGACTAATCTCTCTAAGTACAAAATCGGGCTGCAGCGCTCATAGCACTTGGGTGAGAAGCTCCTATTTCGATAGCGCCTTCCAGAAGCCCGGCGTGCCGTAGTGGTGCTTCAGAAAATCAATCCACAAGCGCACGCGCAGCGGCAAGTGCTTGCGCTGCGGGAACACCGCGTAAATGCCATTGGGCGGCGCAGCGAAATCCTCCAACACTGCGACCAACAGGCCTGCCGCAATCTCGGCCTCCACCTCCCAGGTGCTGCGCCAGGCGATGCCGAAGCCCGCCAGACACCAGTCGTGCAACACCTGTCCATCCGAACAGTCCAGCGGTCCAATGGGGCGAATGTGCGTCACCTCCGCATCGGGTGATGCGCTCTGGCGAAACGCCCAACCCCGCGTTTGCGACGCGTCACTGGACAGCGTCAGGCAATCGAACCTGGAGAGGTCGGCCGGTGTTTTGGGTATGCCGCGGCGCGCCAGAAAAGCAGGCGTCGCCACACACAGGCGGCGGTTAT
>JAYWAV010000239.1:0-4424 GCA_043782015.1 Rhodoferax sp.
GGGCTTGCAGGGCTGGTGTTGGTTGTCGCTGGTGTGCTTGGCTATTGGTACTGGTTGCGCCTGGCGCCAACCACGATGGCGTGGCAGGCGCACAGCCGCACCATTGCGGAGAACGGCGGCTGGGACGACCCGTTTGGCATCGCCATCGACCCTAAAGGCAATCTGTATGTCAGCGATGGCGGCGAGCGTAACCGCATTCAGAAGATCACACCCGAGGGCGTGGTCTCGCTGGTAGGGGGTTCGGTCGAAGGCTTCGTCGATGGCGCTGTAGACAAAGCTGCATTCCACACGCCCTCTGCGCTGGCCATCGACGCCCAGGGCAATCTGTTCGTCGCCGATACCGGCAACCATGCGATCCGCAAAATCACGCCAGATGGCAACGTAACCACGCTGGCTGGCACAGGCCAGCCCGGCTTTCGCGATGGCGCAGCAAAGCAGGCACAGTTCAACGGCCCGATCGGCATTGCGGTGGATGCGCAAGGCAAGGTGTGGGTCGCTGATACCTACAACGACCGCATCCGCGTGATCACGCCGGACGGCCAGGTAAGCACCGTGGCAGGCGGCGACCAACCCGGCTTTGCCGATGGCCCCGCGTTGACCGCGCGCTTTGACACTCCGTGCGCCCTGGTGCTCGACGCACTGGGCAATGTATTCATCGCCGACACGCGCAACGACGCAATCCGCAAATTGAGCCCTGCCGGTGACATCAGTACGCTTGTTCGCGGTGACCCTCTGGATCCGCATTCCGTATTGAAGAAACCCGTGGGGCTGGCACGCACACACGACGGCTTTCTGTACGCCAGCGAAGGTTCACGCGGACGCATCGTTCAGCTTGCACCGAACGGCGCGCTACGTGCGCTGCCCAACGCCAGCACTGCGCAACAAGAGCCACTGGAATTCTTCCGCCCTGCCGGTATTGCGCTCGGCAAGGATGGCATGGTCTACGTGGCGGACCAGGCGCACCATAGCGTGCACCAGTTGACGGCCACAGCGCCTGTGTCGGTCACAACGCCAGCTGCGAATCAGCTTGCTCCCGTCAAACCCATCGCCGCGCTCTGGCCGGTAGCCCCCCAGAACAGTTGGCACGAAGTGGTGGGCACCCTGGGCGAAGTGCGCGGCAATTTTGAAGGCGAGAGCCGTGACCATTTCCATGCGGGCCTGGATGTGCAAGCGGGAGTGGGCGACTCCGTACTGGCCATCGCGGATGGCAAGGTGTCGCAGCCGGTTGCCAACTGGGGTTTTGGCAAGCTCAGCGAAGGCATCCACATCGGCGCTATCAGCTATATCCACATGCTGGTGGGCCGCACACTGCGTGGAGCCTCACTCGATTCGAGTCGCTTTGCATTGGTGAAAGACGGGGCGGACAAGCTGGCACGGGTGCGTGTTCAACGCGGCGTACGTTTTGCAGTGGGTGATCCACTGGGTAGCGTCAACCGCATGGCGCATGTGCATCTGGAGTACAACCCCACGGGTCTGCAAGACAACCCGTTGGTACTGGCCTTTCCCGGGCAGGCGGACCATATTGCGCCGCAAATCAACAGCGTCGCCGTGTACGACTCCAACGGGCAACTGCTGGCGCCGCAGCGCGGACGCGCGACCATTGCGCGTAGTGCCGGTGATCTCGCCATCGTGGTCGATGCGTTTGACCAAACGGATGGCAATCAGGCGCGTCGGCGCTTGGGCATCTATGCGTTGCGCTACCAGGTCCTGCATACGGATGGCACGCCTGTACCCGGCTTCGAGCCGCCGCTGGAAAACATTCGCTTCGACCGTTTGCCCGACGACAGCGAGGCTGTCAAGATCGCCTACTGGCCCGACAGCGGCATCACCGTGCATGGCAGTGCCAGCACGCGGTTTTTGTATGTGGTGACCAACCGGGTCCGCGATGGCATCGCCCATAAGGGAAGCTGGAACCCGGCCAACCTGGCGCCCGGGGACTACGTGCTGCGCGTTACCGCATCCGATTTCTCTGGCAACCAGGCCACGCGCTCCCTGGCTTTGACCCTGAAGTAGGCTACAGCCCCAGCTCTTTCAGAATCGCCTCACGCAAGCCCTGCGCTTGCGGGCTGGAGAGCTTGCGGGGGTGGGGCATATCCACCTGGAAACTCGCCTGGATGGTAGTGGGCCGGGGCGACAACACCATGATACGGTCGGCCATGTAGATCGCCTCTTCCACGTCATGGGTGATCAGCAGCACCGTGTGGCGTTCTTCTTCCAGAATGCGCAACAGCTCGGTGCGCATCTTCATGTTCATCAGCGCGTCCAGCGCCGAAAACGGTTCGTCCATGTACAGGATTTCGGGCTTCACCACAAAGGCGCGCGCCAGCTCGGCGCGCTTGAGCATGCCGCCCGACAACTCATGCGGGTAGCTGCCTTCAAAACCCTTGAGCCCCACCATCGCGGCATAGTGATCGGCCAATGCAGCCCGCTCACTGTGCTGCGCGCCATGGTCTTCTCCGTTGAGGCCGAACATCAGGTTTTGCCGCACGGTCAGCCACGGGAATACCGAGCCGTGCTGCGATATCACGATGCCCTTGGGGCTGGGGCCTTTCAGCGACGCACCGTCCACGTCGACCGATCCGCTGTCCGCGCGCTCAAAGCCCGCAATGATATTCATCAACGTGGATTTGCCGCAGCCCGATGGACCGACGATGGCAACAAACTCGCCATCCGCCACCGTGAAGTTGATGCCGCCCACCACTGGCAACGCAGCGCCATTGGGACCCGCGAAGCTCTTGCGGACATCCTTCACGGCGATCTTGATTTTCTTATCGGGTACTTTATCGGAAGACTTATCGAACATAGCGCCACTTCACTGTCTTGAGCCGCTCCAGCAGGCGGGTCATGCCATCCAGCAGCAGGCCGATGATGCCAATCATGATCATGCTGGCGATCACCAGGTCATAGCGGTTGCCTGCGTTGCGCGAGTCCATGATCAGATAACCCAGCCCCGAGCGCAGCGCGATCATTTCCGCCGCCACGACCACCAGCCAGGCGACGCCTATGCCAATGCGCATACCCACAATGATCTCGGGCAACACTGCCGGGATCACCACGCGGCGGAACAGCATCGCACGCGACACGCCAAAGTTGGCCGCAGCGCGCAAATAGCGTCGCTCGATGGTGTGCACGCCCGATGTGGTTTGGACAATCATCGGGAACACCGACGAGATGAAGATCAGAAAGATGGGCGACACATCACCCACGCCAAACCACAGGATCGCCAGCGGAATCCAGGCGATCGGTGAAATCGGCCGTAGCATCTGGAAGATGGGATTGAAGGTGCGGTAAGCGCCGCCAACCCAACCCATCCACAAGCCCAGCGGCACGGCCACCAGCACCGCGAGACCAAAACCCATGCCCACGCGGAACAGCGACGCGCCAATGTGCTCCCACAGCGTGCCATCCTCTGCCAGCTCCAGTGTGCCAGTCACCACTTGCCACGGCGTCGGGAAAATCGGACTCTCGGTTTGTACAACCACGATCCACCAGAAGGCAATGATCAGGACGATCACAACCAATGGAGGAATGATTTTCTTCAGCCGTTGGCTGAAAGTCTCTGCTATCACGCTATCGCCTTCCTTGCACTTTTGATCCAGGCGCGCACGCGCCATTTCAGGGTGGTCCAACCGGGTTCCGGGCTTGGCTCCACGATCACATTCATCTCTCCGCTGGCATGCGCAGTACACGCAAAACTGTAGGTGGAAGCAAGCTCAAACGGCAGTCTGAAACTCTGCCCCGGCATGATCAGCGTTGGGCCAAAAACCTGCGGCACGTCGTCCCGGTTACTCAAGAGCAGCGTGTCGTTCAGGCCCAAAGTCAGTCGGATCGTATCAGGCAGGATTTCGACCTTGTCGCCCGCCATGCGCCGCGCGTAAGTGCCGGGAGGGATTTCAAACAACTCGTCGCGCGAATCAGGGGCGATGGGAGCGAAGGCCGCCCAGGCAAAGCCGCACAGAAGTGCGAGGCACACGCGGACCGTGCCGATACGGTAGGCGTTGTTGATCGCAGGGTTCACTGGGCAGCCAGCAGCAAAGCAGCGTCGTGCACGAAGTCCTGCGCCGCATGGCCATACGGCATCATCGCGCGCAGACGGCCCGCGCGGTCGATCAGGTAAATCGAGGTGGAGTGGTTCATGCCATAGCCGCTGTCCTTGGGGGCACCCAGCTTGGCGGCCACTACGCCATAGCGCTTGCGCATCGCGGCCAGCACATCCGGCTTGCCAGTGCCGCCGATGAAGCTGGCATCGAACACCGCCAGGTATTTTTTGATAGTTCCCGCGTCATCGCGCTCGGGGTCGACAGTGACATACACCACCTGCACTGCATCGGCCTGCGCGCCCAAGGCTTTGCGCGCCTGCGCCAGCGTCGCCAGCGTGGTCGGGCACACCTCGGGGCAATGGGTAAAACCAAACACCAGCAGCA
>JAYWAV010000240.1:0-4409 GCA_043782015.1 Rhodoferax sp.
TCAAGTAACAACTTTGCGGGACAGATCTTTAGCGCTGTCCCCAACTGTTCAGAAGCATTTTTCAGCCTCATTAGTTAGCGACCGATCATGAACCGTTAGCCGGTATGGAAATACGCGATCCTCGTGATCGCATTGTTGGTGGGGGTGTTGTACGCCTTGCCAAATCTCTTTGGCGAATCGCCCGCGGTGCAAATCTCCGTTGCCAAGGCGTCGCTGAAACTGGATGCAGGCGCGTTGGGTCGCGTGGAAGACGCACTCAAATCGGCCGGCATTGTTGCGGATGCGGTCGCGTTGGATGGCAACTCCATCAAAGCGCGCTTCTCCAGCACCGATGTCCAGCTGAAGGCCAAAGACGCTATCCAGAAGGCGCTGAACCCGGATGGCAGCGATGCCAACTACGTCGTGGCGCTGAATTTGCTGTCGCGCTCCCCCGCCTGGCTCACCGCGATGCACGCATCGCCGATGTACCTGGGGTTGGATTTGCGCGGCGGTGTGCACTTCATGTTGCAGGTGGATATGCCTGCGGCGCTGAACAAGCGTGCCGAAGCCCTGGCGGGTGACCTTCGCACCGCACTGCGCGAGAAAAACGTGCGCCACAGCGGCATAGCTCGCAATGGGCAAACCATTGAAATCCGTTTCCGGGATACCGAGACCATGGATGCGGCGCGCCGCCTGGTTCAGGACCAGTTGACGGATCTGGACACGGTGCAAACACCGGATGGTGCGGAGTTCAAGATGGTCGCCACGATCAAGCCAGTCGCTGCACGCGCGGTGCAGGATCAGGCGATCAAGCAAAACATCACGACCTTGCACAACCGTATCAACGAGCTGGGCGTGGCCGAGCCGGTGATTCAGCAGCAGGGTCTGGACCGCATCGTGGTGCAACTGCCAGGTGTGCAGGACACGGCCAAGGCCAAGGATATTTTGGGCCGCACCGCTACGCTGGAGGTCCGCATGGTGGATGACAGTGCCGAAGCCAATGCGGCCGCTACCGGTGCTGGCCCAGTGCCTTTTGGTGCCGAGCGTTTCCTGGAGCGCAATGGCTCCCCGGTGATTGTCAAGAAACAGGTCGTGATCACTGGTGACCGCCTGAATAAGGCCAACGCAACCTTTGACCAGCATCAGCAGCCAGCCGTCAGTATTGAGCTCGACAGCATCGGTGGCCGGGCTATGCGGGATCTGACCCGGGATAATGTCGGCAAGCGGATGGCCATGGTGCTGTTTGACCGCAACAAGGGCGAAGCCATCTCCGTTGCGACGATTCAAGGCGAGTTTGGCAACAGCTTCCAGATTACCGGGCGCTTCACGACCGAAGAGACCACCAGCCTCGCATTGCTGCTGCGCGCCGGTGCGCTGGCCGCGCCGATGGAAATTATCGAAGAGCGCACGATTGGCCCGAGCCTGGGTGCTGAAAACATTGCCAAGGGCTTTAACAGCGTGACTTGGGGCTTTGCCGCAGTCGCAGTCTTCATGTGCATCTACTACATGCTGTTCGGCATGATTTCCAGCATCGCGCTGGCGTTCAACCTGCTGCTGCTGGTGGCGGTGCTGTCGATGTTGCAGGCGACGCTGACCTTGCCGGGCATGGCGGCGATGGCGCTGGTGCTGGGTATGGCGATTGACGCCAACGTGCTGATCAACGAGCGTATCCGAGAGGAGTTGCGCAATGGCGCCTCGCCGCAGGCGGCGATCCATGCCGGTTATGACCGCGCCTGGGCCACCATCATTGACTCCAACGTCACCACGCTGATCGCTGGCCTGGCTTTGCTGGCCTTCGGCTCCGGCCCGGTGCGTGGCTTTGCCGTGGTCCATTGTCTTGGTATTCTGACAAGCATGTTCTCCGGGGTTTTCTTCTCCCGGGGCGTGGTGAATTTGTGGTACGGTAAGCAAAAGAAGCTAAAAAGCGTATCCATTGGCACAGTCTGGCGACCCGCGTCCGAAACACACGGCGGCACGCAAGTGGCATCAGACTAAAGGGGAAAATGCATGGAATTCTTCAAAATCCGCCGCGACATTCCGTTCATGCGGCATGCGTTGGTGTTCAATCTGATCTCATTTGCCACTTTTGTGGCTGCGGTCTTCTTCCTCTTCTCCCGCGGTTTGCATTTGTCGGTGGAATTCACCGGCGGCACGCTGATGGAAGTGAGCTATTCACAACCGGCTGACCTCAATTCCATCCGTGCCTCCGTTGCGGCGCTGGGCATTCAGGATGTGCAGGTACAGAATTTCGGTACCGCACAGGATGTGTTGATCCGCATGCCAGTGCAAAAGGGCAACAGCGCCAGCCGCCAAAGCGACCAGGTCATGGCCGCGCTCAAGGCTTCGGACGCCAGCGCGAACATGCGACGCACAGAGTTTGTCGGCCCCCAGGTGGGCGATGAACTGGCAACCGATGGCCTGAAGGCGTTGGCCTTTGTGGTAGCCGGCATCATGCTGTATCTGGCCATTCGTTTCGAGTGGAAATTTGCGGTCGCTGCCATCATTGCCAATCTGCACGATGTGATCATCATCTTGGGATTTTTCGCGTTCTTCCAGTGGGAGTTTTCGTTGCCGGTACTGGCTGCGGTGCTCGCGGTGCTGGGTTACTCCGTGAATGAATCCGTGGTGATCTTTGACCGGATCCGCGAGAATTTCCGCCGCTACCGCAAGATGAATACCGAGGAGATCATCAACAACGCGATCACCTCGACCATCAGCCGCACCATCATCACCCACGGTGCGACACAGATGATGGTGCTGTCCATGCTGCTGTTCGGCGGTGCCACATTGCATTACTTTGCGCTGGCACTGACCATCGGCATCCTGTTTGGTATTTACTCGTCGGTGTTCGTGGCTGCTGCCATCGCCATGTGGCTTGGCATCCAGCGCGAAGACCTGATCAAGGGCGGCGGGGCCAAGAAAGAAGAAGACCCCAGCGACCCCAACGCGGGCGCTACCGTGTAAATTGCGCTACTGAACCATGGCCACCACCCGCCCCAACATGACCCCCCGACTGCAGCTGGGCCGCGCTGTGCGCGAGCGCTTCATTGCAGAAGCGGCGCAGGCCATGACAGAGCTGGGTGGACTGGTGCAGGAGCGCCTGACCGCGCTGATGGACGAGCCATCCAACGCCAAGGAAAACCAGATACGGCGCGATAACTGGATGGCCTATAAGCGCTGTCGCCCAGGCTGGGTGGACAGCACGATCAAGGTCTGGCGCGAATGCCTGGAACCCCCCAAAGGAAAAAAATCCGACGATCTGGAAGCCGCCGGGTTGGAGCTGGTGGGCACCGAAGTTGTAGAGAACAAGATTTTGGCTTCGCGCATGGTGCTGGCCGTCAATGACAAGGTGCTGCCGCAGCTGGACGATCTTCGGGTGCGCATCAAATTCCTGGAGTCATTGGAGGACCTGGAAACCAACGATATCTTTCGCCCCGAAGTGTCGGTGCTGCTGATGGTCGAGCAATGGGCCAAGTCGGGCATGTCCGGAGAGTCCTGGGCTGGCGTCAGCGACGTGGTACAGGCCAAGCTGATTGAGCGCTTCAAGGAAGCCTACAAGAATGCCAACGAGGCGCTGGTCAGCAAGGGCGTTATGCCGACCATTGAGCTCAAGGACCGGGTCAAGTCGCCGGTACGTGCGGCTGGCCGTGCGGCGCCCATGCCAGCCTTGCCCAACCAGCCGCTGGATTTGCCGCAGGGTGAAGGCGATATGGGTGGCAACAATGGTTTCCAGCCTACCAGTTACCAGGGATATGGGCCGCAGCAAGGTCAGCCCATGCCGCAGCAGGGGCGCGTTCAGAACGGTGGTGCCCAAGGTACCGGGTCAGCGGGTCCGGCTTATCAACAAGCCTACGGCGACCCGGGACAACAAGGCGGCGGTGGTTACGAATCCGGGCCTGATGCAGGAGCTGCTTCCGCACCCGGCGGACCAGGGGCCAAAGGTGGCGGTTTCTTTGGTGGGCGACTGGGCTGGGGTGCGGGTGCGGCGCAGCCACAGCAACCCCAAGGGCCTGCTGCCGGAGGCACGACACCGCCACAAGGCCCAGCTAGCGGCTCTGGCAGCAATCCCACACCTTTCTGGAAGCAATCCGCAGGACCTTCCAGCGGGCCTGGCCAAAACTATTCGGCGTCCGAAGAGACGCGCATGCTGACTGGCAATACCCCCTTGGCGCGCGCGCGCAGCCGTGCGCAGGGTGTGATCGGCCAGATTCGGCGCCTGTTTGTCAGCCACGGCGGCGGTGATTTTGTCGGTACCGCCCACCATGCGCCTTCGCCCGCGTTGGCAGCCGCCATTTCGCCGCAAGCGATGGGCATGGCCTATGCCGCGGGCGGCACGATGTACGAGGATTACAGCCCGGCCGGTATGGCCCGTGTCGCGGACAACATCCGGGAGAAGACGACCGAGCTGAAGAAAAAGGCCGAGACCAAGG
>JAYWAV010000241.1:0-4409 GCA_043782015.1 Rhodoferax sp.
GAAGGCGTTGGTCGATGCGGCAAAGATGCGGCCCGCGCCACCAGTGGCCAACAGCGTGGTCTTGGCTTCGAGGATGTGCACATCGCCGGTTTCCATTTCAAGCGCGGTCACACCGACCACGTCGCCAGCAGCGTCGCGAATCAAATCGAGCGCCATCCATTCCACGAAAAAGCTGGTCTTGGCGGCGACATTCTGTTGGTACAGCGTGTGCAGCATCGCGTGACCCGTACGGTCAGCGGCAGCGCAGGCGCGCTCAACGGCTTTTTCGCCATAGTTGGCGGTGTGGCCGCCAAACGGGCGCTGGTAAATCGTGCCGTCGGGGTTGCGGTCAAACGGCATGCCCATGTGCTCCAGGTCATAGACAACCTTGGGTGCTTCACGGCACATGAATTCGATGGCGTCCTGGTCACCGAGCCAGTCGGAGCCCTTGACGGTGTCGTAGAAGTGGTAGTGCCAGTTGTCCTCGTTCATATTGCCCAAGCTTGCGCCGATGCCACCCTGGGCCGCCACGGTGTGCGAGCGGGTGGGGAACACTTTGGACAGAACGGCGACGTTCAGACCGGCGCGAGCCAACTGAAGGGAGGCGCGCATGCCGGAGCCGCCGGCGCCGACGATCACGACGTCAAATTTGCGTTTGGAAACGGAGTAAGCCATGGAATTAAAGCCTGTTGTGATGTGTGGAGATCAAAGGGGAGTGGAATCAGAGGCGCCACAAAACCTGAATCGCCCAGCCAGCACAGCCGACCAGCCACACGATGGAGAAGACTTGCAGGGACAAGCGGATAGAGACCGGTTTGACATAGTCCATCCAGATATCGCGCACGCCGACCCACGCGTGGTACAGCAAAGCGATGATCACGGTGAACGCGATGACCTTCATCCACTGCGAAGCGAAGATACCCGCCCATTTGTCGTAACCAATGGGACCTTTGCTGAAGATAACTTGTGCCAACACCAGCAAGGTGAACAGCGCCATGAGCACGGCGGTGACGCGCTGCGCCAGCCAGTCGCGCAGACCATAGTGCGCACCGACGACGATGCGCTTGGAACCAAAATTAACTGCCATATCAAGTCCTTTTAATCAGTTCAATCTTTTGGGGCCAGTGCACATCGCTTCGCGATTGGTCTGACCCCAATGTTTCAGTAGGCGCCGAACAGCTTGGCGGCCAGTACCAAAGTCAACAGCGTGCCCAGTACCAGCGTCACGACGGCGGAAGACTTGCCGAATTCCTTGCCGACCGAATGCGTGGCGTCCATGTAAAGGTGACGCACGCCAGCGATGAAGTGGTGCAAGTAGGCCCAGATGATGGCCAGCGCGACCAGCTTGATGAGCCAACCTGGCAACATCCACAAGCCCTGGTTGAAGGCGCTGGTGAACTTGGCAAATGAAATCTCCGAGGACACGGAGGTGTCAAACATCCAGATGATGAAGGGCATCAGGATGAAGAGAATCGCGCCGCTGACGCGGTGCAGGATCGACACCCAACCCGCCGGAGGCAGGCGGTAGGTGGGCAAATCGGTCAGCGCGTTGATGTTGCGGAATTCGGGGCGCGGAGGGCGCTGGGAGGAGGCAAGCTCAGTCATGGATGGGCTCTCATGGATGTAATCGTTATGTAATTATTACTGGCGAAAGGCAAAATTCTATTGCACCGTAGCAATCTGACACATGACTTGCATTGACAGTAGGGTCAATTTAGCTCATTTCGATAGTAGTGCGTATCGGTCAGGTAAAGCCCACGCCGCATTTCCATCGGTGTGTCGTTGTAGGTGTAGGCAATCCGCTCCACGCTTAGCAGTGGTGTGGCGGCATCGACTTTCAGTAGATCTTGCTGCTCGGCATCCGGCAACACAGCGCGGATCTTTTCTTCGGCGCGCACCATGCGCACGCCAAATTCTGCTTCAAACAGGCCGTACATCGGGCCGTCGTAGTCGCGCAGGCGCTCCGACGTCAGCCCTTTGAATGGCGCGCCGGGTAGCCACAGGTCTTCCAAAATTGTGGGCACCGCAGCAAAGGACAGCACGCGACGCACTTGCAACACCGCGTCGCCTTGGCGCAGGGCCAATGCGCGGGCGACTTCCACGCCTGAACGGGTGCGCTTGCAGTCGATGATCTGGCGCTGGGCCGGGCCTTCGCTGTTCGGGTCACCGTTGTCAGGGAATAAACGCAGGAAGCGGTATTGCACATGGTGCTCAGCATGGGTGGCGACAAAGGTGCCTTTGCCCTGGCGGCGCACCAGCAGGTTCTCTGCCGCGAGTTCGTCAATCGCCTTGCGCACGGTGCCCTGGCTGACTTTGTAGCGGATGGCCAGTTCGAATTCGCTGGGAATGGCGGCGCTGGGTTTCCACTCGCCCGACTGCAAGCTCTTGAGCAGCAAGACCTTGATTTGTTGGTACAGCGGGCTAAAAGCGGGCGTGGCTGAAGGCCCCGTCAGCGAAGTGGTTTCGTTGTCAGCAGAGGGCGCACTGTCAGTGGATTGGGTTGCCATGGCGGTCTCGAATGCAATGAAAAATGTCAGTCAGCAGTCAGACTTCTTTTGTTCGGAATCATATCTTATATAAGACATAAGACAAATTGACTTTGGAGTGAAATCGGGAGTAAACTTGCCCGCATTCTGCAGGGCTTCCCGCGTTTTGTGTGAAGCCGTTGACAGTCACTGTTTCCCCACCACTTTTCAACCCTTCCTGGAGTTCTCACCATGAGCAAGAAGCCCGTTCGCGTTGCCGTTACCGGAGCCGCTGGTCAAATTGGATATGCCCTGTTGTTCCGCATCGCCTCCGGCGAAATGCTGGGCAAGGACCAGCCCGTCATTCTCCAGTTGCTGGAAATTCCTGACGAGAAGGCCCAAAATGCGCTCAAGGGCGTGATCATGGAGCTCGAAGATTGCGCGTTCCCCCTGCTGGCTGGCATTGAAGCCCACAGCGACCCGATGACTGCATTCAAGGACACCGACTACGCCCTGCTGGTCGGTTCGCGTCCCCGCGGTCCCGGCATGGAGCGTGCAGAGCTGCTGTCCATCAACGGCGCCATCTTCACGGCACAAGGCAAGGCCCTGAACGCCGTGGCTTCGCGCAACGTCCGTGTGCTGGTCGTCGGCAACCCGGCCAACACCAACGCCTACATCGCGATGAAGTCGGCGCCCGATCTGCCGGCCAAGAACTTCACCGCCATGCTGCGCCTGGACCACAACCGCGCCGCCAGCCAACTAGCGGGAAAGACCGGCAAGGCCGTGGCTGACATCGAAAAACTGGCTGTGTGGGGCAACCACTCACCCACGATGTACGCAGACTACCGCTTTGCCACCATCGGCGGCCAATCGGTCAAGGCCATGATCAACGACGAAACCTGGAACCGCGAAACTTTCCTGCCCACCGTGGGCAAGCGTGGTGCAGCCATCATCGCCGCACGCGGCCTGTCGTCGGCTGCCTCCGCTGCCAACGCCGCCATTGACCACATGCGCGACTGGGCGCTGGGCACCAATGGCAAGTGGGTCACGATGGGTATTCCCTCCGGCGGCGAATACGGTATCCCCAAGGAAATCATGTTCGGTTACCCCGTCACTTGCGCCAACGGCGAATACAAGATCGTCGAAGGCCTGGACATCGATGCCTTCTCGCAGGAGTGCATCAACAAGACTCTTGCCGAATTGCAGGGCGAGCAAGACGGCGTCAAGCACCTGCTGTAAGCCGAACTGGAAGTGAAACATCCGCGCGAAGTTCTCCTAGGCGCCCAGGGCGCGGCAGGCACGTTGCCTGTTTGCGACCACTACAGCGGCGTCGAAGCGCGGATGGTCAAAAGCCTGCAACTGCAGGCCGAGATGACCGAGGAGTTCGGGGCCTGCGTCTTTGATGTGACCTTGGACTGCGAGGACGGTGCTCCCGTAGGCGGCGAAGATGACCATGCCAATATGGTCGCAGCGCTGGCCAACAGTGCGCAATCCACTTCCAATTTGATAGCAAAAGGCTTGCGCCGCCGGGTTGGCGTGCGCGTGCATTCCGTAGACCATCCGGAATTTGCGGCAGACATACACACCGTGGTGAGTCTGGCAGGTGGCTCGTTGAGCTACCTGATGGTGCCCAAGGTGGAGTCGTTGGTCGATGTGGACCGCGCTTTGGCAACCATCGATGCGGCAGGCGGCAAGAACTTGCCCTTGCATGTCCTGATCGAGTCGCCTGCAGCGGTGCACCGGGTGTTCCAGATTGCATCCCATCCCCGTGTGCAATCCATCAGCTTTGGTTTGATGGACTTTGTGTCCAGCCATGGGGGTGCCATTCCGTCTTCGGCGATGGGGGTGCGGTCGCAGGGCGACAACGAATCGTTGGACCAGTTTCACCATCCCTTGGTACTTCGGGCGAAGACCGAAATTGCGAGCGCCTGCCATGCATTTGGCAAGGTTCCGTCGCATTGCGTG
>JAYWAV010000242.1:0-4391 GCA_043782015.1 Rhodoferax sp.
GCACTGACCTATGCCGAGCGCTTCAAGCCGGAATCGGTGGTGGATATTGCGACTTTGACTGGCGCCTGCGTGATCGCATTGGGCGGCGTGCGCAGCGGCATGTTTGCTGCAAAGGACGCCTTGGCCAAAGCCCT
Source organism: Rhodoferax sp. (assembly GCA_043782015.1). Classification (GTDB taxonomy): domain Bacteria; phylum Pseudomonadota; class Gammaproteobacteria; order Burkholderiales; family Burkholderiaceae_C; genus Allorhodoferax. The sequence goes on from JAYWAV010000242.1 coordinate 135, forward strand.
GAACGATGCTGGCGATACGGCGCAAGACCTGTGCTGGCGCATGCCTCTGGACGAAGACTACGCTGAAGGCCTGAAAAGTAACTTTGCCGACGTAGCCAACATTGGCGGACGGGCTGGTGGCGCCATCACTGCAGCCAAGTTCCTGCAGCGCTTCACCGAGAAATTCGACTGGGCGCACCTGGACATTGCGGGTTCCGCGTGGAAGAGTGGCGCGGCCAAGGGCGCAACGGGGCGCCCGGTCGGTTTATTGGTTGAATTTCTGTTGGCACGCGCCAACGCCAAGTGAATTCTGGGCGATGACTGAGATCGCCTTCCATTTCGGAGCTACTGACAAGCTGGCCTACGCCTGCCGCTTGCTGCGCAAGGCGGCGGCGAGTGGTGCACGCGTGGTGGTGGTGGCTGACGCACAGCTGCAGGAGCAATTGGATGCTGAACTTTGGGCCGTAAGCCCCACGGATTTTGTGTCCCACTGCGGGGCGCAGGCACCGCAAAGTACCAAAGAACGGTCCGCTGTCGTGCTCGTGCAGGATTTGGCGCAAGCGGGCTCTGCACGCCAGGTGCTGGTGAATCTGGGTGCCACAGTGCCCGCAGGTTTTGACGCGTTCGAGCGGGTGATTGACGTCGTCAGCGTGGACGATGAAGACCGTAATCAGGGTCGCCAGCGCTGGAAGCAGTACACCCAATTGGGCTATGCCATTACCCGGCACGACCTGGTTGCCAAAGGGACGGGCGCATGAGCACGGCCAAGCCCAGCGCACGCTTCCTGCCCACGCTCACCGAAGTGGTGCAGTTGATTCCGGCAGAAACTCAGTTGTCCAAGGCCAGCGCAGACCCCGTGCTCGATCTGACCCAGCGGGCCATGGCCCTGCTGGAAGCGCGTCTGGCCGAGCGCATGCAGGCCTTGATCAAGGCCCAGGCACAGAACGTGCTGGACGGATTGCGCGACGAAATGAAACAGGCTGTAGCGGATGCCGTGAAACAGGCGTTGCGTGAAGGCGAATAATTTCACTCTTCGGTGGGTAAGCTGTTTCTTGTAGTCTCAAACTCGGTTATTGTGTTGGGTGTGGAATAAATTAATTCACGCTGTTTTTTCTTTGTTAGTAATCAGTTGGGGCCAGACCTAGAGATCTGGCCCGCAAACCTATTTATTTGGAGTTTCTATGCAATTCACGATGAAAAGTACTCTGACGGTGCTGGCTGCGGCAACCCTGTTGGTCGCTTGCGGAAAGAAGGAAGAAGCAGCTGCGCCCGCAGCAGCTCCTGCAGCGCCTGCTGCTGCAGTCGTCAAGATTGGTCACGTCGGCCCCACCAGCGGCGCGATTGCGCATTTGGGCAAAGACAACGAAAACGGTGCCCGCATGGCGATCGAAGAGCTGAACACCGCTGGCGTCACCATCGGTGGCAACAAGGTCACGCTGGAATTGGTCGCTGAAGACGATGCTGGTGATCCAAAGCAAGGCACAGCCGTTGCGCAAAAACTGGTTGACTCTAAAGTCGCAGGTATTATTGGCCACCTGAATTCCGGTACCACCATCCCCGCATCCAAGATTTACAGCGACGCTGGCATTCCCCAGATTTCTCCCTCTGCTACCAACCCCAAGTACACCCGCCAAGGCTTTAAGACGGCCTTCCGCGTGGTGGCTGATGACACCCAATTGGGTGGCACACTGGGCAAGTACGCTGTGGGCACGCTCAAAGGCAAGGCCATCGCAGTGATCGACGACCGTACAGCCTACGGCCAGGGCGTTGCGGAAGAGTTCATCAAGTCGGTTGAAGCTGCCGGCGGTAAGGTGGTTGCAAAAGAATTCACAACCGACAAGGCTACCGATTTCAACTCCATCCTGACCACCATCAAGGGCAAGAAGCCTGATATCGTGTTCTTCGGCGGTATGGATGCTGTTGCAGGCCCCATGCTGAAGCAGATGAAGTCTCTGGGCATCAAGGCCAAGTTCATGGGCGGCGACGGCATCTGCTCCACAGAACTGGTCAAGCTCGGTGGCGACGCGATTGCTGACGACCAAGTGTTCTGCGCGGAAGCCGGTGGCGTCGAAGGCGAAGCCAAGGCTGGCATGGAAGAGTTCAAGACCAAGTTCAAGGCCAAGTTCAACGCAGACGTGCAAGTCTATGCACCTTACGTCTATGACTCCGTCAAGATCATGGTGGCGGCAATGGTCAAGGCCGGTTCTTCTGACCCCGCCAAGTACTTGCCTGTCTTGGCTGCCACTACAGACTACAAGGGCGTAACTGGCCCCATCTCCTTTGACGAAAAGGGTGATGTGAAGAACGGTGCTTTGACACTGAAGACCGTTCGCGCGGGCAAGCTGGAAACGCTGGCTGTGATCCGCTAATCACAGTCTGGTTGCCGGTTTTCACCGGCAAATGCAAAAGGGGGCACCATGTGGTGCCCCCTTTTTTGTGGGGTGCCGCATCGTGACACCCCAAAGAGTCAGGTTAGAATACGAGACTCTGGAACGGTGGATGAGCGGTTTAAGTCACACGCCTGGAAAGCGTGCGAGGGGTAAAACCCTCCGCGGGTTCGAATCCCGCCTGTTCCGCCAGATTGAAAAGCCTGCAACTCTTTCGAGTTGCAGGCTTTTTCTTTACTCGTTGCTTTTGCCGGCTTGGTCCTGCGCTTCGATAAACGCCTTGCGAAAGCCCAGCGGATTAGATATACCGGTGATAGGCGCCTGCGGGTTGCCGCCACCGGCAATCGCCAATGATCCGTAGTTGAAGATGCGGCCCCACACGGTCTGATGGACCTGGATGCTCTCCACCTTGTTGATATTCAATTCCACCGTCTCACGGCTGATCAGGCCGAACTTGGCGACCACGCGTTTGTTGGTGATGGCCAGTTCGGTCGTATGCAGCTTGACCCAAGTGATCACTGCCAATACGACAGCAATCACCAGCGTGATCAGCCCTGCAGGGGGCGCGGTGGCGACCAGCACTGCGGTCGCTCCCAGGAAAACGATGGTCAACAGGATGTGTCCCCATACCGACCACTTGCTGATATAGCCGCTATAGAGAACCTGTTCGCCCGCAATCAGCGTGCCTTCGATGTAGCTGGACATGGCGATTACTTGACGCTTTGCACCATCTTCATTGCGGAGCCAATTAGTGCGGACACCTCGCTCATGTTGGACGGTGTGATCAGGGTTGTCGTTGCGTCGGCAGCAACCCGGCTATAGGCCTCCACTGCTTTCTCGGCCACCTTGAGCTGCACCGCCTGCTCGCCGCCCGGTTGGCGGATCGCGCTGGCAATGCGCTCAATCGCCGCTGCGGTGGCCTCGGCCACAGCGGTGATGGATGCCGCTTCGCCCGCCGCCTTGTTGATGACGGCCTGTTTTTCGCCCTCAGAGCGGGCAATGAAAGCCTCGCGCTCGCCGGTGGCGATATTGATCTGTTCCTGGCGGCGGCCTTCGGAAGCAGCAATCAGGGCGCGCTTCTCGCGTTCGGCGGTGATCTGTGCCTGCATGGAATGCAAAATGGCGGGTGGTGGCGTCAGGTCCTTGATCTCGTAGCGCAGGACCTTGACACCCCAGTTCAGAGCGGCTTCGTCAATGGCCGCAACCACTTGCGCATTGATGATGTCGCGCTCTTCGAAGGTTTTGTCCAGTTCCAGCTTGCCGATGACAGAGCGCAGTGATGTTTGCGCCAGTTGGGAGATGGCGACGATGTAGTTGCTGGAGCCATAGCTGGCGCGCATGGCGTCGGTCACCTGGAAGTACAGAATGCCGTCCACCTGCAACTGCGTGTTGTCGCGGGTAATACAAACCTGGCTCGCAATATCCAGCGGGATTTCTTTCAGCACATGTTTGTAGGCCACTTTGTCGATAAAAGGCACCAGAAAGTTCAAACCCGGCGTCAGCGTGCCGTGGTACTTGCCCAGCCGCTCGATCACCCAGGCGTGCTGCTGCGGCACGACCTTGATGGTGCGGGTGATAAAGATGACGGCAATAACAAAAATGACGATAGCGATTTCAAATCCCATGAGGTTCTCCCTGTTCTGTTTTCAAGCTTTGTCGACCAGCAGGCGGCTGCCTACCAGTTCTGCGACGCGGTATGCGCCCGGCGCGGGTACCACGCCCGGGCGGTGCATTGCGGTCCAGTTCGCACCGCGATATTGCACATTGGCGGTGCCATCCGGATTCCAGGCGGTGATCTGTAGGGTTTCGCCAATATCCATATTGACATTGGCATTCGCCTGCGCCGGCGGCTCCGTGCGGCTGCGGTCGCGCAGCAAATGCCAGCCGATCA
>JAYWAV010000243.1:0-12064 GCA_043782015.1 Rhodoferax sp.
TTGCTTCACATACGGTCGATATAATCTTTTCGGTCTGTTTCAAGAAAGTTTCCTACATGCTGCGTGTCAAATTATCGGTCGTCCCTGCCCTCTTGTTGACGATCGGCGTCCTCTTCCTTGCGGGTTGCTCGTCAACTCCAGTAGACAAGACAGCAGCCATGAGCCCGACCAACATCTACAAAGAGGCCCAAGACGAGATGTCTTCCGGCCAGTGGGAACGTGCCGTGCCACTGCTGGAAAAGCTGGAAGCCCGTGCTGCTGGCACCCCGCTGGCGCAACAAGCCCAATTGGACAAGGCCTACTGCCAGTACAAAGCCTCAGACGCTGTGCAGGCCATCGCCACACTGGACCGCTTCATGAAGCTGCACCCGGTCAGCCCAGCCATGGACTATGCGCTGTATCTGAAGGGCTTGGTTAACTTCAATGACGACCTGGGCCTGTTTTCCGCCATCACCGGCCAGGACTTGTCAGAGCGTGACCAGAAGGCTGCCAAGGAATCGTTTGAGACCTTCAAGGAGCTGGTGGCCCGCTTTCCGGACTCCAAATACTCCGTAGATGCCCGCCAGCGCATGCTTTACACCGTGGGTTCGTTGGCACAAAACGAAGTGCACATTGCCCGCTACTACTACACCCGTGGCGCATACCTGGCTGCGATCAACCGCGCGCAAGCCGCTGTGGTGGATTACCGTAACGTGTCGGCGCTGGAAGAAGCGCTATACATCATGTACAAGTCTTACGACGCGCTAGGTCTGGCGCAACTGCGCGACGACACCAAACGTGTGCTGGACAAATCCTACCCCGACTCGCTGTATCTCACCAAGGGCTTCCAAGTCAAGAAAAACCCGTGGTGGCAGGTCTGGTAGCTTCGGCTAACGCCACTAGCGCTTCGTGAAATTGCGCATCTGAGGTCAAACGTCGCATGGGCGGCAGCGAAGCCAAGATGCTGCGCCCATACGACCTGCCGGCCAGACGCGCATCGCAAATCACCAGCACGCCACGGTCTGTTTCACGGCGTAGCAGGCGCCCGACCCCCTGCTTCAGCGCGATCACCGCTTGCGGCAGGAAGTAGTCCTTGAATCCGTTACCGCCTTGCAGCTTTAAATCCTGCACCCGCGCCTCTACCAGTGGGTCGTCTGGAGGCGGAAAAGGCAGCTTGTCGATTACCACCAGTTGCAGCGCATCCCCCGGAATATCAATGCCTTCCCAAAACGAAGCTGACCCCACCAGAATGCAGGCGGCGGGTACTTCTGTTTTTTCTTCAACAAAACGCGCCAGCAAATTCCGTTTGCCCTGCTGACCTTGCACCAGCACCTGCATCGCGTCGTCTGCAAAGTGGATTTGCAATGCGTGTCCAATGGCATGCATCGCGCGAAGCGTGGTGGTCAATACCAGTGTGCGTCCGCCCAGCACGGTTGCGGCATCGGCCACCAACGCTGCAACTTGCGCACTGTGCGCGGCATCTTGCGGTTGCGGAAAATGCGCTGGCACATACACCGCAGACTGGTTCGCATGGTCAAACGGACTCTCCACGCGCAAGACGCGCGCGCCCTGCAAACCGCAGGACTGGACAAACCAGCTCAGCGCAGCATCGTTACCCAAGGTCGCCGACGTGAATATCCAGGATTTTTGCGAAACCTCTCCCGCGGCCGGGAATACCCGAGCCTGCATCGCCTCGGATACATCCAGTGGCGATTGCACCAGGCGCCACGAGGCCCCAGCCTCCATCCAGCGCACTTGTCCCGTTGGCGCTGGCACCCCAAAACGGCACACGAGCTCCAGTAGCGCAGTACAGCGCCCGTGGAGTGCGGCAACCTCATGGGAACTTTCAGCCAGCCGCTCCAGCAAACGGTGGATATCTTCCATGGCAGTTTGCAATCCTGCATGGGCCGCAGACCAACGCAAGGCATCCACTCCAGCGGGCATGTCGCCGGCCCATACCGTGCGGCTTTGTGCGCCCACTTGTGACGCCAACTGCCGCACAGCCTCCACACCATCCCGCAGGCTATCCAGCAGCGCAGCCCAGTCGGTACTGCCCCAAGCCAATTTGGTACTGCTTTTTTCCAGCTCACGCCCAAAACTGAGCAACTGACCGCCACTGAGCTGGCTGCCCAGAAACTGGACGCCAATTTCGTTAAGCTGGTGCGCCTCATCAAAAATGACGCAGCGCACGCTGGGCAACAGTTCCGCCACACCGGATTCACGCACCTGCAAGTCCGCAAAAAACAGATGGTGGTTGACCACAATGACATCCGCGGCCATCGCTTCGCGACGGGCCAGATTGACATGGCAACTTTGCAACTGCGGGCAGCGGCTCCCCAGACAGTTCTCGCGGGTGGAGGTCACGCGCTCAACCAAAGGCGAGTTTTCCTCCAGCGCACTGAACTCTGCGATATCTCCGCTGTGGGTGCCACGCGCCCAAGTGCCCATGCGCGTCAGCAAGGCGTGGGTTTGAATATCGCCAGATGATGCGCTCTCTACGGCAGCGCCCAGGCGATGCAGGCAGACATAGCTGCTGCGGCCTTTCAGTAGCGCGACACGCACCGGCACACCCAATACCGCCAGCAATCCCGGGATGTCTCGCGTGAAAAGCTGGTCCTGCAAAGCTTTGGTTGCAGTGGACACCAGCACTCGCTCACCGCTAAGCAACGCAGGAATAAGGTAAGCAAATGTTTTTCCGATGCCGGTCCCAGCCTCTACGACCAACATGCCGCCTTGCTGCATCGTGGACGCCACTTCACGCGCCATTTGTGTCTGCCCCGCGCGTGGTTTGAATGTGGAAATCGCCTGTGAAAGACGCCCATCTGGCGCAAAGACCTGCTCAACCGCCCGCTGCAAATCCATGAATCAGGCGGGCTCGTCGGGGGAGAGCCGCTGCTCCAGCCGGGAAATCTCGTCGCGCAACGCCAGCCGTCTCTTCTTCAGGCGGCGCATCATCAGCTCGTCCACCGGAGAGGCCTCAGACGCCCGGTCAATCAACGCATCGAGGTCGCCATGCTCCATGCGCAGCTCAATGAGCCGCCGTTCGGGCGAGTGCAGGTTGGCGTCCAAGGGGGAGATCGGGGAAATTACGTGGTTAAATTGCACCAAGACGGCGCAAGCTGGTTCGATAATACGTCCTCTCGTCCCACTTTCGAAAGTATTGCTCAAGCAAACCTCCATGGCAAAAGGCTACCGACTCAGCGCATCCACCGGCATCCACAAAGGCGACCGCGAATACCAGCAGGACCAGGTGGCACTGCTCAAGCACACGCGCGTCAACGGCTGTGTCATGGGTATCGTGGCCGACGGCATGGGCGGACGCAGTGGCGGGCGCAAGGCATCCGACCAGGTCATGATGACCGCCAAGCAACTGTTTGACCGGTATGACCCGGAGACCGACGATGCAGTCGCGACGCTGACCCAAATCGTGCAGGAAGCGCATATCGTCATCAAGCTCACTGCCATCTCGGCAGAAGAAGAGCCGCACAGTACGCTGGCGGCCTTTCTGATCAATGCTGGCGGCGACTGCCATTGGGTACACACCGGCGATTCGCGCATTTACCATTACTACGGCAACCAGTTCGTCAAACGCACGATGGACCACTCCTACGTGCAGGCACTGGTCAACCGCGGCGAGATCACCGAGGAAGAAGCTGCGGTGCATCCGCAGTCCAACATCCTGATGGGATGTCTGGGCACCGAAGGGGACCCGCCTGTGGACTTCCATTTCATCCCCAAGCTGCGCCCGGGTGACACGATGATGGCTTGCAGTGACGGGGTCTGGCACTACTTCAACAATGGGGAGATCGGCTCCGTGCTGTCCACACTGTCCGCACGCGAAGCCACCGAGTTTCTGATCGAAAAAGCCCGCTCACGCGGCCATGGTGGCGGCGACAACCTGTCGCTGGTGATTGTCAAGGTCGAACCGCTGGACTGATGCGGCGGTCAACGCCTAGGGTGGCGTTGGCAAATCCTTTGTGGGTTTGCCCTGTTCTTTCAACTTCTTGTCACGCGCAGCGCGTCGGTCATCGGCTGCTTTCTGTCTGGCGGAATAGTCCACTGCGTTCTGCTGCCGTGTCTGCGCATCAATGGTGGCTTGCACCTTGGGCGCTGTCGGGGCTTTTGGCACGGACTGGGGTCCATGGTTGGCCTGTTTGTCCTGCAGGCGGTGCAAGCGCTGCTCTTCGGAATCCATTGCAGGGTCGACTGGCGGAGAAGCCTGCTGCGCCCATTCCTGTGCCTTGTCCTGCAGACTTTGCAAACGCTCGCGTTCACGCTGGCGCCGCTCGCCATCATTGAGCACGTTCTCCTCTTCACGCAGTGCCGCCACCACCACGCGCCTGCGTGCATTGACTGCGCTGACGCAATCGGTCACCGCAAAGGTCTTGCTACAGGCCTGTTCCTGCGCGTCAAATTGCGCAGCCTGCTCCCGCTTGCGGAACTCCAGCAGCGCGCGCACGTCGGCTCCCTGCACGGCATCTTGCGCCAACGCAGGCACACGCATTCCGGCCCATAGACCACCGACTATCACCACAAACGCGATGGCTCTTTTCATGTCAGTCCGGTATCCACGGTGCGCCGCTCCAACGCCATAAATTCGCGCGATTGCATCTCTTGCAGGCGTGACACCGTCCGCGGAAACTCGTGGGCCATCGGGCCTTCGGTATAGAGCTCATCGGGGTGCACTTCGGCCGACATCACCAGCTTGACGCGACGGTCGTACAGTACGTCCACCAACCAGGTAAAACGCCGCGCTTCAGACGCCATGCGCACTGGCATCTGCGGCACATCACTCAGAAACACCGTGTGGAACTGCGAGGCGATTTCCAGATAGTCGTTCTGTGAGCGCGGGCCGCCGCACAGGGTCTTGAAGTCGAACCAGACCAGGCCCCCGGCCTTGCGCCGCGCCCAGATGTTACGGGCTTCAATATGCAGCACCCGGTCTTCGTCATCGTGTGATTCAGACAGCGCATTGAAGGCCAGCTCCATCGCGGCGTCCGCGTCCGGACCATTGGGAACGTGGTACATCTGCACGTTGTCCAGCGTACGTTGACGGTAGTCGGTGCCGTTATCTACGCTGATCACTTCCAGTTTGTCGTTGAGCAGTGCAATCGCAGGGAGGATGCGGTCGCGGTGCATGCCGCCCGGGTACAGGTCGTCGGGCTTGAAATTGGAGGTGGTGACAAAGCCCACACCGTTCTCGAACAAGGCCGACAGCAACCGGTGCAGGATCATTGCGTCAGTGATGTCAGCCACGTGAAATTCATCAAAGCAGATCAGTTTGTAGCGCGCTGACATGCGCTCGGCCAACGTGTCCAGCGGATTGGCCGTGCCCTGCAACTCCGCCAATTCGCGGTGCACCTCACGCATGAACTCGTGAAAATGCAGCCGGGTTTTGCGTTTGAGCGGTACCGCGTTATAGAAGCAGTCCATCAGAAAGCTCTTACCCCGCCCCACCCCGCCGTACATATAGACCCCGCGCGGAATATCGGGATGGTTGATCAGCTTCTTGAAGCTGTTGGAGCGCTTTTCCTTGTAGAGCGCCCATTGACCAGCACACCGCTCCAGCGCTTCCACGGCGCGCAGCTGCGCCGGGTCGGGCGTGTAGCCACGCGCCAGCAGCTCGGCCTCGTAGGTTTGCTTGACGTTCAATGTCATGGAGGCAACGGAACGCTATGAATTCAATAGCTGCCTGCGCACGTTCTACGCGCGCTAGCAGCCATTTTTATAGTGAATTTTACGCCGGGCCGCCCCAAGAAAAATTCGCCCCCGCGGGGGGCAGCGACCCGCGTAGCGGCGGAGCGTGGGGGCCATGCTCTCAAAAATTCAACGTGCGCTTGTCCACCGCCAATGCCGCTTCCTTGGTCGCTTCAGACAGCGAAGGATGGGCGTGGCAGATGCGGGCGATGTCCTCGGCACTGGCCTTGAACTCCATCGCCACAACGGCTTCGGAGATCAGTTCGCTGGCCTGAGGCCCAACGATGTGCACACCCAGGATTTCGTCGGTCGTGGCATCGGCCAGGACCTTGACGAAACCGGTGGTGTCACCCAGCGCGCGCGCGCGGCCATTGGCCAGGAACGGGAACGAGCCCGCCTTGTAGGCCACGCCGTCCGCCTTGAGCTGCTGCTCGGTGCGACCGACCCAGGCAATCTCGGGGTTGGTGTAAATGACCCAGGGCACGGTGTTGAAGTTGACGTGTCCGTGCTGACCGGCAATGCGCTCGGCCACGGCAACGCCCTCTTCTTCTGCCTTGTGCGCCAGCATCGGGCCGCGCACCACGTCACCCACCGCCCAAACATTGGGCAGATTAGTCTTGCAGTCGCCATCCACGACAATCGCACCGCGCTCGTCAAGCTTCAGGCCAGCGGCTTCGGAGTTCAAGCCAATCGTGTTGGGCACGCGGCCGATCGACACGATCAGCTTGTCAACGTCCAGCGACACGGCTTCGCCCTTGGCATTGGTGTAAGCGACTGACACGCCCTTCTTGCCATTCTTGATCTCACCGACCTTGACACCCAGCTCGATCTTCAGACCCTGCTTCGTAAACGCCTTTAAAGCTTCCTTGGCGACCTGTTCGTCCACCGCGCCCAGGAAAGTCGGCAGACCTTCGAGGATAGTGACGTCCGCACCCAGACGGCGCCAGACCGAACCCATTTCCAGACCGATCACGCCGGAGCCAATCAGGCCCAGCTTCTTCGGTACCGCGCCAATGTTCAGCGCGCCGTCGTTGGACAAGATGTTGACTTCATCAAACGGCGTACCGGGCAATGCGCGGGCGTTGGAGCCAGTGGCGATGATGATGTGCTTGGCCGAAATGACTTCTTCCGTAGCGCCTGCGACCTTGATTTCATAACCGCTGTCGGCAGCTTTTTCAAAGGAACCGCGACCGTGGAAAAAGGCGATCTTGTTCTTCTTGAACAGGTACAGGATGCCTTCGTTGTTCTGCTTCACCACCGTGTTCTTGCGCGCCAGCATCTTGGCCACATCCATGCTCACGCCCGTAGCAGTGATGCCGTGGTCGGCAAAGTGGTGGTTGGCATGGTCATAGTGCTCGCTGGATTGCAGCAGCGCTTTGGAAGGAATGCAACCCACGTTGGTACAGGTACCACCCGGAGCCGGGCCACCCTTGTCGTTCTTCCACTCGTCGATACAGGCGGTGTTGAAGCCCAGCTGGGCCGCGCGGATGGCGGCGATGTAGCCACCGGGACCGCCACCAATGACGATAACGTCGAATTGTTTTGTCATGTTGTTAATAAGTTGAGGACAGAGCACCGCTTCGCAGTGGTCTGTCCCGCAAGGTTTCAAATATCAAACAGCAAGCGGGCTGGATCTTCCAGTGCTTCCTTCATGGCAACGAGGCCCAAGACGGCTTCGCGGCCGTCAATGATGCGGTGGTCGTACGACATCGCGAAGTAGTTCATCGGGCGAACCACGACCTGGCCGTTCTCCACCATCGCACGGTCCTTGGTGGCGTGCACGCCGAGGATCGCGCTTTGCGGCGGGTTGATGATCGGTGTCGACATCATCGAGCCGAAGGTTCCGCCATTGGAGATGGAGAAGGTGCCGCCGGTCATGTCTTCCATGCCCAGCTTGCCATCCTTGGCCTTCTGGCCGAACTCGGCGATCTTTTTCTCGATGTCGGCAAAGCTCATCTGGTCTGCGTTACGCAGGATGGGCACCACCAGACCGCGCGGCGAACCGACGGCAATACCGATATCAAAGTAACCGTGGTAGACGATGTCCGTGCCATCGACCGACGCGTTCAGCACCGGGAATTTCTTCAGTGCATGCACTGCCGCCTTGACGAAGAAGCTCATAAAGCCCAGCTTGACGCCGTGCTCTTTCTCGAACTTTTCCTGGAAGCGCTTTCGCATGTCCATGACCGGCGCCATGTTCACTTCGTTGAAGGTGGTCAGGATCGCATTGGTGGATTGCGATTGCAGCAGACGCTCGGCCACGCGGGCGCGCAGGCGACTCATCGGCACGCGCTGTTCGGGGCGGTCGCCCAAATTCACCGAAGGGCCTGCCACTTGGGGCAAGGATTTGGCCGGAGCGCCCGTGGACATTGCGGAAGCAGCTACAACTTTAGGAGCAGATGCGCCAGCAGCCACTGCGCCCAACACGTCGCCCTTGGTGACACGGCCGTCTTTGCCTGTGCCAGCAACTGACGTAATGGACATGCCGTTGTCAGCCAGCAGCTTCGCCGCGGCGGGCATCGCCACATCGCCTTTGCTGTTGCTTGCAGGTGCAGGAACTGGTGCGGCGACCACCGGAGCGGCAGCAGCAGGTGCAGTGGCTGCGCCCTTGCCTTCGGTGTCAATACGCGCGATCAACTGCTCGGCCGCCACGGTGGCTCCGTCAGGCTGGACGATTTCAACCAGCACACCAGCAGACGGCGCGGGCACTTCCAACACCACCTTGTCGGTCTCGATCTCGATCAGGATTTCGTCGACAGCGATAGCGTCGCCGACCTTTTTCTTCCACTGCAACATGGTTGCCTCGGCAACAGATTCAGACAGCTGCGGTACTTTTACTTCTACGATAGCCATATATTTTCTCTTTTAGTTAGTTGGGGACAGAGCCTCGCTTCGCTAGGTCTGTCCCGCAAAACATTTACTTCGTGAGCACAAAGCCCTTGAGCTTGCCGAATGCGCCTTCCACCAGTGCCTTTTGCTGCTCCTGGTGCAAGTGTGAATATCCGACGGCAGGCGATGCCGACGCGGCCCGACCGGAGTAACCCAGACGCTGGCCGTCGATCATGTTCTCGTGCAAGTAGTGCTGCACAAAGAACCAGGCGCCCTGGTTTTGCGGCTCGTCCTGGCACCACACCACTTCCGTGACATTGGGGTACTTCTTCAGCTCGGTAGAAAAGGCCTTGTGCGGGAACGGATAGAGCTGTTCCACGCGCAAGATGGCCGTGTCGTCGTGGCCCTTTTCTTCGCGCTTCTTGACCAGGTCGTAGTACACCTTTCCGGAGCAGGCGACGATGCGTTTGACCTTTTCGGCCTTTTTATTCACTTCTTCCTTGTTCTCCGGAATGATGGTCTGAAAGCTGCCCCTGGTGAACTCGGACAGCGGAGACGCCGCATCCTTGGCACGCAACAGCGACTTGGGCGTCATGATAATCAGCGGCTTGCGCAGGTTGCGCACCATCTGGCGACGCAGCAAGTGGAAGATCTGGCTGGCCGTTGTCGGTTGGCAGACCTGCATGTTGGTGTCGGCACTCAACTGCATGAAGCGCTCCAGCCGCGCCGAACTGTGCTCGGGACCCTGGCCTTCGTAGCCGTGCGGCAGCATCAGCGTGATGCCGTTGACACGGCCCCACTTCACTTCGCCGGACGCAATGAACTGGTCAATCACCACCTGTGCGCCGTTGACGAAATCGCCGAACTGGGCTTCCCAGATCACCAGCGTGTTCGGATCGTTGGACGCGTAGCCGTATTCAAAGGCCAGCACCGCCTCTTCGGACAGGATGGAATCAATCACGACAAACGGTGCCTGGTTTTCGGCCACGTTTTGCAGAGGCACATAGGTACCCTCGTCGTACTTTTCGCGGTTCTGGTCATGGATGACTGAATGGCGGTGGGTAAAGGTGCCGCGTCCGCAGTCTTCGCCGGACAGGCGCACCGGGTAGCCACTGGCCACCAGCGACGCAAACGCCATGCTCTCGCCCATGCCCCAGTCGACGGGCAAGTCGCCATTGCCCATCGCGGCACGGTTGTCATACACCGTCTTGACCAGCTTGTGCGGCGTGATGTTGTCCGGAATCTTGGTGACCTTGGCGGCCAGGCGTTTCCACTCAGCCAAAGGAATCGCCGTGTCGCCAGCGTCGGTCCACTTCTTGCCGAGGTAAGGCGACCAGTCGACCGCGTACTTGCTCTTGAAGTTGGTCAGCACCGGATCGCGCGTGTGTTTGCCCGCGTCCATCGCGGCGCGGTAGGCATCGACCAGCTCTTTGCCCAACTCGGCGCCCAGACCTTGGGTCGCCAGCTTGTCGGCATACAGGCGGCGGGTACCGGGGTGCGCGGCGATCTTCTTGTACATCAATGGCTGGGTCAGCGAAGGGGTGTCCTGCTCGTTGTGGCCCAGCTTACGGAAGCAGATGATGTCGACCACGACGTCCTTGCGGAACTCCATGCGGAACTCCAGCGCCAGTTGGGTGGCAAACACCACGGCCTCCGGATCATCGCCGTTGACGTGCAGCACCGGTGCCTCAATCATCTTGACGATGTCGGAGCAGTACAGCGTAGAGCGGCTGTCACGCGGATCGCTGGTGGTAAAGCCGATCTGGTTGTTGATGACGATGTGCACCGTGCCGCCGGTGGAATAACCACGTGTTTCCGCCAGCGCCAAAGTTTCCATCACCACGCCCTGGCCAGCAAAAGCCGCGTCACCGTGCACCAGCACGGGCAGCACCTGCTTGCCCAGCGGATCGGCACGGCGGTCCATGCGGGCACGCACCGAGCCTTCGACCACGGGGTTGACGATTTCCAGGTGGGACGGGTTGAACGCCAGCGTCAGATGAACCGGGCCGCCGGGGGTCGTGACGTCAGAGCTAAAGCCCTGGTGGTATTTCACGTCACCACTGGGCAGGTCTTCCGGCGCGCTGTGGTCAAACTCGGCAAACAGGTCAGCGGGCATCTTGCCCAGCGAATTGACCAGCACGTTCAGGCGGCCACGGTGGGCCATGCCGATCACGATTTCCTGTACGCCCTTGGCACCTGCGGACTGGATCAACTCGTCCATCGACGCGATGAAGCTCTCGCCGCCTTCCAGCGAGAACCGCTTCTGGCCAACGTACTTCTTGCTCAAATAGTCTTCCAGACCCTCGGCCGCGGTCAGGCGGTCCAGGATGTGTTTCTTTTGCTCGCCCGAGAACGTGGGCTTGCTGCGGATGCTTTCCAGCTTCTGTTGCCACCAGCGCTTCTGGTTCTGGTCGGTCGCGTACATGTACTCCGCACCGATGCTGCTGCAGTAGGTTTCGCGCAGCGCGTTCATCAGCTCCCGCAGGCTCATCGACTCTTTGCCGAAGAAGGTGTTGCTGGTGTTGAAGACGGTTTCCTGATCGGCGTCATTGAAACCGTAAAAGGCCAGATCCAGCTCGGGAATTTTGTCGCGCTCGGTGCGCTTCAATGGGTCCAGATCGGCCCAGCGGGCGCCGACGTTGCGGTAGGCGGCAATCAGTTGCTGCACCGCAGTGCGCTTGCGGCCCATCTCGGAATCGGCACCGGTAGCCATGACCACTTGCTTGACGCCCTTCTTTGCCATGTCGGCGAAGGCGTTGATAACCGGTTGGTGGGCGACGTCCTTTGCGTTGGAACCATCAACGGCAGCCACGTTTTGCAGCGCGTCAAAGTAATCGCGCCAAGAATCGGGCACGCTGCCTGGGTTGGCGAGGTAGTTCTCGTACATCTCTTCGACGTACGGGGCGTTGCCACCAAAAAGGAAAGTATTGTTGCTGTACGCCTGATAAACAGACGCAGTCTGATTCGCCCCGGGGGACGTCGAATCACTCATTTTCCGCTGACCTCCGTTCCCCTTGAGGGAACATTAGCTGGTTAAAGCTTGTTGATTAACCTTCCGCGACACGGCTGAACCGTTTGGCGGATGCGACTGTGGCATGGGAAGGGCCTGAATTGCGTTGTGGATTGTGCCACTGAATATAAGAATGGGATAGGGCACGCCGGGTTTGAACTGGGTCTGAACGCTAGCTGGCCAGCACATCCCGTATCTGCTGCAGAGCAGCAGGATCCTCCATCGTGGTCAGGTCGCCGGGGTCTCGCCCCTCGCAGACCGCCTGGATGGCCCGGCGCAGCAGCTTGCCGCTGCGCGTCTTGGGCAATACCGTCACAAAGCGCACGCGCGCAGGGCGACCCACCGGGCCAATGCTGCTATCCACCACTTTCATGACCTCGCCTTCCAGCTTCAACCTGGAGGCAGCGTCCACCAACCGGCTGGCGTCTTTGGCTACCGCAAACGCGATGGCAACCTGCCCCTTGAGCGCATCGGCAATCCCGACGACCGCTACCTCGGAAATGTTCGGGTGGCCGGAGATGCTTTCCTCAATCTCACGGGTTCCCAGCC
>JAYWAV010000244.1:0-4373 GCA_043782015.1 Rhodoferax sp.
GCCCAGGCATTGCGCCAGCGCCGGGTGGCTGCAGCGCCCACCTTCCAGGAAGGCCGTGAGCTGGGTCGCGTCCTTACCCAGCAAGGCGGAGCGAAAGGCGCCGGCAAACAGCGAAGGCGGTGGTGGCATCAGTGAAGCGCCATGCTCGCCGCTGTCGCCAAAGGCCATATTGCCCCGTACAAACAGGCTGTCGGTGGGGCGCACGTAGTAATAAGTGCTGGTATTCATGCGCTCACTCCTGCTGTCTCGGGGCTGCGCTGCGCCGGTTTGTCAGACCGGAAAGACCGTGTCTCGCGGGCGAAGAATTCGCTGGTGACGAGGAAGTTGGCAATCGCGGTTTTGGGGTGTGGGGGTTTCATCACATCACAGACGAAGTCCACCACGCGCCGGGCCACGGCGGCATCGCCCTTCTGGCGGTTGAACTGGTAAGCCAGCGAACTTGCCATCTGGTCGCGCCACAACTTGGAAATTGCTTTTTCGCGTTCAATCGCATCCAGCTTTTTGTTCTCAAGGTCAGCCAAAAACTGCTTTCGTTTCTCTGCTGGCAGGTCAGCCAGCAACCCGTCCAATGGGTGTTCACTCAAGCCCTCGAACCAAAGCTGCGCCCGGTAAATGGCACCGCGCGAAAAGTCAGTCAAGGCCAGTTGTTCGGCCAGTTGCTTCATCAGCGCCAGTGCGCTTTGCGAGTTGTCGGGCTGCTGTCCAGATGCCACTTTCCACCAGGGGCTGACGACGTTGACCTCACCGCCGCCGCGCTTGAGCACGCGCAGGCAGAAGGCATCGCGGTTGATGTTGTTGCCTCTGCCGTGGTTGCCACGCACGGTGTTCTTGGCTCGGCTCTCTGCCGCGCGCAACTCGCGCAACACCATGCCCAATGGCGCGCTGTGGTGCGCGACCACAGCACCCATGGACGCTGTGGCTTTGTGGCCCATCAGGGTCATCAGGCGACCGTCGAGCAGGCCAAAACCCTGGTCGAGCAGCAACTTACGTTGCACTTTGCTGCCACCTTTGCCCAGTGCACCAATGCGCTCGCCCAAACCCATACTGTCGTCAGGCGCAATGCCGCTGTAGGCCAGGCGCAGCAACTGCATGCAGTCAAACAGGTCATCTACCGCCACCAGCGCCAGCACGTCATCGCCACCGTCATACAGCAACTTGCCTTTGCAACACTCTTCAACGACGTGACGCGCCAGGTGGGTGGAAAAATCGTTCAAGGCCTGCGAGATCGCAGCGTGGCGGCCGGGGGAAACCGGGCGTTTGGTGTTGAGATAGGCGGAGAGTTGCGGGTCGCGGCGCTCGTACATTTGCATTTCTGAGACGACCTTGCTGTGCCAGGTATCGCGGTAGGCCAGCTTGTATTCGTCTTCGTTGCCGGCCAGCCAGCCGCCCATGCGGTCGCCGTCCATCAGGATCAGCGCGTAGTAGGTTTCGGGGCGGCAGTCGCCAAACAATTGGCGCAGTTTTTCATCCACGGCTTTGTTCAGCGGGTCGTCTTCCGTTCTGTCCTGCTTCGCCTCCAGCAGCGCGGGCAGACGCCTGAGCGTGTCTTGTTGTGATTGGGGGAGGCGGTGCAGCTTGCGCATCAAGGCTTTGGGCAGCGTGACCGGGTCGTATTCGGCGGTCGGGGAGGCCAGCGCCAGCAATGCGGATTGCTGGTCGGTGGTCAAGCCGGTCGTCAGACTTGTTTCTGCCAGTATCTCCAGCGTGGTGGAAAGGGCCATCGCGTGGGTGCTAACCACATACCGGCGCACGCTACCGCCGGTCAACTTGCTGACCCGCTCGGCAAACAAGGCGGGCCACAGGCGCTTGAGCGTGGCGATGGCACCCAGGTGTTCGCCGGGTTTGACCCAGGACTTTTTGACCTGGGCCAACTTGCCCCAGACGCTGCGGGCTTGACGGTCCTTTCGGTTGAGCCCCAGCAAGGAGCGGTCATCGGTCAGCCATTCGGCCTCGCCCGTCAGGGTGCAGCGGTGGCCTTCTTCGTGTACCGACTTAAAAGGCCGGGTGGACTTGGCAGCAACCAATGCGCGCTCAGCCAGCTCGTAAACGGCGGGGTAGAGGATGCCAGTATTGGGTTGCCAAAACTGCAGGCCGTCTAGCTTGAGTTCGCGCGTCAGAACTTGCCATACTGCGGGCTGGAAGACGCCCTGCTTTTTCAGTGCAGGATGTATGCTGTCCAGCGCCGTGTGCAGGCGCGCACTGGCAGCGGTAATGTCTTTGCTGTCTTGGCCGTCGATGGGCCAGCTTGCAGCTGCCCAGTAGGCTTCCGGAAAGCCCACCAGTTGGGCATCGATTTGAGCGCGGGTCACGTCATTCAACCCAACGCCAGCGGCCTTGAAGGCTTGCTCGGCGGCATCTAGCGTCCATTTTTTCGCAGCATCTCGAACGGCTGCAATAGCCCGCTCTGACAGCGCAGCAGCTTGCCGCGAGGGAACAATCGCCATGAACTTGTTGGGCAGGCTGGCGGCAAACAGTGGGTTGGTGTCGGTCTTGTCGCTCAGCAGCTCTGAGTCGATGTCCTCAAACAACTGCTTGAAGGCATCACCACCCACGTCCCGCCCCATCAGCCATTGATCGATCACCGGCACGCCGCGCAGCGCCGGGAACACCATGGCATCCGGCCCCAGATGGCTGACGATGGGTTTCATGGCCTCCCACACCAGGCTGGACAATAGGTGCGAACCAGCCCAAAGATCAGAGGTGGAACGCGCCTGGCCAATGAAGCTTTGCACCGGGCCGAAACTCATGACCAGCAGGGCGGGCTGGTCTGCGCCTTGCTCGTCGCCCGTCAACGCAGTGTGGATGGCGCAGACCGTGTCCACGTGCGACCAGATGCTGTGGTCCGGCACGCGGGAATCGGCTGGCAGCATGGGCCAGAGCACACCAAGTTCGCTGGCATGTTGCCCGGCTTCGGGGCCGAAACGCCAGAAGGCCAGAAAGGTCAGGCGGTCGTCATCCTCTTGAATCAGGCTCTCGAAGTGCGCTTGGCTGACTGTCTTGATCTGTTCCACGCCCACGTCGAGGTCCAGCGAACCTGGCCTGAGGCGCGCGCCAGACAGTGGATGAATCAGCTCTGCCTCTTTGGTGAACTTGACGGCTTCAAACTGCGGGTAGCGGCGCGCTTCGTCGCCACGCGGCCAACTCGGGCGGTCGGCGGCGGCAGCCAGCCAGTCGGCGCGTTTGTCAAATTCCTTGGAAGAAATGTCCAGCGCCTGGCGCAGGCGGCGCGACGTCCCGCCCTCGTGACCTTCGCGGTCGCGCATCAGCACGAGCTGCTTCTCCGCTGGATCGTGGAGCCAGGCAGCGAGCTTCTTGGTGTAGTCGGTCATGTGGTTAGCCCTTGCGAATGCGGGCGAGCAAAGTTGGGGGTTGCCCTTTGAGAAAGTTGTGCACCTGCTGCCAGACTTCGATCTGGTGCTTGATTTCGGGTGGGCGCACGTTTGCCGGCTGGAAAAACGTGGATGGCATGGCGCACGGCAGGTGCGTGATCAGGCCGAAATACTGACCCTCTTTGTTCTTGGTCACCTTGAATCGCATCTGGCTTGCCAGGCGTGCATTGGGCAATCCGGCCAAGGCGTGGTTCGTGACTGGATAAGCCAGGATGTGCCGGTCTTCCACGCGGCTGTGAGGCGCACCGCTATTCAACTTGAATTGGGTTCGGAAACCGATTTTGAGTGCAGCCAGACGTTCCAGAACGTTTTTCCATTCTTTGAAACCCGTGAAAACTGTTTTGCCGTCAGCGTTTAGTTGCCTGTCGGCCACCACGCGCCAGACCGCAGGTCGTCCATCAGCACACAAGCCCAGCGCATGTGGCCATTCTGCGGCCAGGCGATCACTCAAAGCTGCGGTCAGACTGCGCGGAGGTGCTTGATCGGCCAGCTTTGAGTCGCACAACCCCTCCATCCCGATCAGCCCTTCACCGTCAATTTGCACCGATCCCCAGCCGTTGCGCGCACGGGAACCCACCGTGCCAAACCAGGCGACCAACTGCATGGCTTTGCGCAGTACATCCGCGTCAGACGCAGGGCAACGCAGCGTGAGGGTGACTGGCGGGACATCGGGTGATATGGCACTGCGGTTCCCGTGGGTAGTGACCGGGCCAAAACCCAAATAAACGGCGGTGCCAACGGGTACGTCTTGCCCGTTGCGCTTGACCTCGGGATGCTGGTGTGTAGCCATCCGGGGTAGTTCAGTCAAGGTCCCAGCGTCCCACCGAGACAAGCGCAACTGCACCCTCGACCGACCGCCATCGAGGTCATCACCCGCGCTGCCGAACAACGCATTCTCCAGAGCCAAGAGTTGCTTGTAGTCATACCCAACCTCTGGGGCTTTTACCACCCTCCACCACTGACGCAGCAGCGCCTTGAACGGCG
>JAYWAV010000245.1:0-4372 GCA_043782015.1 Rhodoferax sp.
AGTGGGCAAGCGCAAGTTCGCCCGTGTGACGCTGGCATAGGGCTTCATGTGCTGGCGCTGGTTCAACGGGTACGTCGTGCCAGCGTGGTGGTCGATGGCGCAACCGTCGGTGCCATTGAACGGGGCCTGCTGGTGCTGGTCTGCGCCGAGCAAGGCGATACCGAAGCACAAGGCGACAAGCTGCTGGCCAAGCTGTTGAAGCTGCGCATCTTCAGCGACGTGCAGGGCAAGATGAATCTCAGCGTGCAGGACATGGACGGTGCAGGTATTGGAAAAGACCAGGTGGGCGGCCTGTTGATCGTGAGCCAGTTCACACTGGCCGCCGACACCACAGGTGGCAACCGGCCCAGCTTTACGAATGCCGCATCGCCCGCCGAAGGACGCCGGTTATACGACTACTTCGTGGCGCAAGCCCGCGTAGCGCACCCGGTGGTGCAAACCGGCATTTTCGCCGCGGACATGCTGGTCGAGCTGGTCAATGATGGCCCGGTGACCATTCCCATGCGGATAGCACCCACTCCGTAGTTGCTATCGAAAAAGGAGCTGCTTGCGTAATCCCTATGCGCGTTACGGCCGAATTTGATTCCTATTTTCAATACGGATTCTTGAACCCAAGGCGTTTCATGATGTCCGTCTCGCGCAGCTCCATCACTTCGGCGTCTTCATCCAGTTCATGGTCCCAGCCCTGCGCGTGCAGCGTGCCGTGCACGATCATGTGGGCGTAGTGGGCCTCCAGCGTCTTCTTCTGCTCTTTTGCTTCCTTGCTGATCACCGGCGCGCACAGCACCAAGTCAGCCGTTACCGGCTCTTGCGTGTAATCAAAGGTCAGCACATTGGTGGCGTAGTCTTTGTGGCGGTACTCGCGGTTCAGCGTCTGGCCTTCTTCGGCGTCGACGATGCGAACGGTGATTTCACCATCCACCTCCAGCGTATTGCGGATCCAGCGTATCACCTTGTGGCGTGGCAGCGCAGCGCGGTGTTTGTCGGCATCCTTGAACTTGCCGATTTGCAATGAAAGAGTGAGTTCGGGCAGCATCAGCGGGCCTTGGCAGGAGTTGTTTTGGGTATTCTGGTTTTGGGCAATCCCTCGCGCGGCAGTTCAGGCTCGGGCTCTGGAATGGCGATGCGTGGAAGGTCTTCCAGCCGCGCCGCGTCGTAGGCGTCCACAATGCGTGCCACCAGCGGATGGCGCACGATATCGGCACTGGTCAGGCGCGTGATCGCGATGCCGGGCGTACGGCGCAGGATGCGTTCCGCTTCCACCAAGCCGCTCATCTGCGTCTTGGGCAAATCGATCTGGCTCACATCGCCAGTGATGACGGTTTTGGTGCCAAAACCCACGCGCGTCAGAAACATCTTCATCTGCTCTGGCGTCGTATTTTGCGCTTCGTCCAGAATCACAAACGCGTTGTTCAGTGTGCGCCCGCGCATGAAGGCCAGCGGGGCGATCTCCAGCTGCTGGCGCTCAAACGCCTTGTACACCTGGTCATAGCCCATCAGGTCGTAGAGCGCGTCGTACAGCGGGCGAAGATAGGGGTCCACCTTCTGGTTCAGATCACCCGGCAAAAAGCCCAAGCGTTCGCCGGCTTCCACAGCGGGGCGCGTCAGCACAATGCGTTGTACTGAATTGCGTTGCAATGCGTCCACTGCGGCAGCGACAGCGAGGTAGGTCTTGCCGGTGCCAGCGGGGCCTATGCCAAAGGTGATGTCGAACTCGGCGATGTTGTCCAGATAGACCGCCTGGTTCTGGGTACGCGGCTTCAGATCGGCACGGCGCGTGGCCAGTGTGGGGCCGTCCAAGCCATCCGCAGAACCATCGCCCGACAGCATCAGTTGCACGGTAGACGGCTGAATCGGTCGCGCAGCGATCTCGTACATCGCTTGCAACATGTCCATCGCGCGCTGGGCTTTGACCTTGGGTCCTTCGACCTTGAACTGCTCGTGCCGGTGCGCAATGCGCACCTCCAACGCCAGCTCGATGGTGCGCAGATGCTCGTCGGTCGGGCCGCACAAATGGGACAGGCGCGTGTTGTTGGGCGGCGAAAAAATGTGTCTGAGAATCAAGCTGATAATTCCTCACGAGAACGTGACAGGCGATACGAAAATAATACCCATGATAGGCACAAAATGATTGGCAAGCTAACTGGCATCCTCAGCGACAAGAATCCTCCGCAGATCATTGTGGATTGCAGCGGTGTAGGGTATGAGGTGCAGGTGCCCATGAGTACCTTCTACAACCTGCCGGCCGAGGGGCAAAAGGTCAGTTTGTTGATGCACTTCGTCGTGCGTGAAGACGCACAAATTCTGTATGGATTTGGCAGTTCATCCGAGCGCGAAGCTTTTCGCGAGCTGATCAAGATATCCGGTGTGGGCCCGCGTACCGCGCTGTCGGTGCTGTCGGGCATGGGCGTGGCTGACCTGGCGCAGGCGGTGACTTTGCAGGAGGCCGGGCGCCTAATCAAAGTGCCAGGCATTGGCAAGAAGACGGCAGAGCGCCTGTTGCTAGAACTCAGGGGCAAGCTGGGCGCCGATATCGGGGCACCCCTGGGCGGCGCCAACGATGCACAGAACGACATTTTGCAAGCACTGCTGGCGTTGGGCTATAGCGATAAGGAGGCTGCCGCTGCCTTGAAGGCCTTGCCAAAGGACGTCGGTGTGAGCGAGGGCATCAAGCTCGCACTCAAAGCACTGGCCAAATAAATCGGAGCGAATTCGCGAAACTCTTTACTATTCTGCTTGCCTTGACCCTGACAGCCTGCACGTCCCGCGAGTGGTACGAAAGCGCCAACGCGAATGCCAGAGCGGATTGCAACAAGTTGCTGCCGGGTGCGCGCGAAGACTGCCTGGCCAAAGTCAATAAGACGCCTTACGACACTTATGAGAAGGAACGCACACGGCAAAACCCCTGATCACGGTTTTGCTACAGCGCTTCGCGCACCGGGCGCCCATTCAGAGGCTGCACGGGCCGCGCATTGTTGGGGTAGAGCTGCGTAAACAGCCGCATCTGGGCCTTGCTGATTTGTACCGGTTGCTTCATCACCAGCCACAACACGCCCTCGGTGCAGGGTGGCGTTGTCAGTGAACCCATGAACTGGAAATAGCGGCGGTCTTTGGGCAGCAGATCGGCCAGATTCAGTGCTTCCTGAGGCATGCGAACCCGGTCATTCGCGTCCAGCGGCATATAGGTCCATACCCGGTCAATCACGGCATTGGGGTCGCCTTGCTCCAGCAGCACGGCGACCACCGCGAGTTGCCCTTCAGCATTCTTGTGCACCAAATGCGCGACCATCGGGTAGCGCTTGAAGTTGATCTGCTCTTCAGACGGTGTGTGAAAATGGAACTGCAGCAGGCGGTAATTGGAGCCGCGCACGGTGATGGAGTTCTCGCCCTGCACATCTACCTGAATTGTGTGGCCGTTGTTAACCACAGCCGCATTGCTGGGCACATAGCCGAACTGGATGGGCTCGGCCGGTCCTTGAAGGGTGGCTCCGTCTTCGATGTTGATGGGGGACTGGCGTTTACCCACTGCGCAGGCGTTGAACTCCATCTTGAGCTTGCCCCAAGCCTGCGGCCCAGCCTCGCCCTCATAGGTCCAATGCGCATCGCCGCCGGGCATGCCGGCCTGCTCCGGCGCCTTGGCTGTTTCCTTGACCATCCCATGTGCCTTCGCCCGTGCTTCCAGATACTGGCGACTGCTCTGCGGTGTGACTGCTGCCGCGCTGGATGCCACACCAGGCTTGCCTGCCACGATCACATTGAGTTTTTTGTTGGGCTTGACGCTCGTGCCCAGGGCCTCACGCACTTGCGCGCCGACATCTTTAGGGTTGGCCGCGGACGTTGTGGAAATGTCGGCCGCCATTTTCTTGGCCGGTGCGGCGCCGTGCTCATCGGCGGCCCATACGGAGGCGTGCACCAGCAGCATGCACAGCGCCCCCGCCAGGCCCCAATGCGCAGCCAGGCTGCGTGGATTGCGAAAGCGGGACAGGGTGTTCATGGCGAAGCCTTTGAATGGGAGCATCCAACATAGTATCGGCCGCGGCATGGTGCAACTTGAATTGCCGGACCCCGACCCAGATCCTGGCATGCCCGCCGCGCTATAGTGCGCGGGTGAGTATTCAGACCGACGATTTTGCTGCGGCACCCCTCCGTGTGGTGTCTGCCAGCCCGACTTCCCCGCATGAAGAAGCGATTGAGCGCGCGCTGCGGCCCAAGCTGCTCGACGAGTATGTGGGGCAGGCCAAGGTGCGCGAGCAGTTGGAGATTTTCATTGGTGCCGCCAAGAAGCGCTCTGAAGCGCTGGACCACGTGCTGTTGTTCGGCCCGCCGGGGCTGGGCAAGACTACGCTGTCGCACATCATTGCCCACGAGCTGG
>JAYWAV010000246.1:0-4366 GCA_043782015.1 Rhodoferax sp.
CTTCATCCCGTTTGCGGAGTCGCGTGAAGCCAGGCGGTTTGCCTGCGATCCCCGCCCGTCTCTGCAAGAGCGCTATCCGAGCCCTGATGTGTACGTGGATCTGGTCCGCAAGGCCGCGCGGCAGTTGGTGCATGAACGCTTGCTGCTCCAGGACGATGCCGACCGGTACGTGGCAAGGGCGCGCGCATGGGGAGGTTGAAAGCAACTTCTGGTTCTCCTGCAAGGGTCGTGGAGTCTGCCCGTCGTGCAACACCCGGCGCATGGTGGAGACGGCGGCGCACCTGACAGATCGCGTTTTGCCTATCCGTCTATCCGTTGCCAGTGCGTAAGTGGGTACTGTCGGTGCCCAAACGGCTGCGCCACTTCATGCAGCGCGACGGGGCGGTGCTCAACATGGTGCCGCGCATCTTCCCGCGGGTCATCGAGCGACGCCTGCACCAACACCGCCCCGGTGCGGCGCAGGTGGACAGGGCAGGCTTGCGCATCGCCACGCACCCACCGGCATCGCTACTTTGGCGTACTGGCACCGCACTCGCCACTGAGGGCCACAGCGTGACGGCCCTGGCAGCATCCGCACAACAGGCCTCTGCGCAAACCGTGCAGACCGGCACGAGCGAGGGCCCGCCTGGGGTAGCTCCTGAGGGCAATGCTGTCGGCGCTGGTGCCCAGTTGCCACAGCCTGAGCCCGTGCAGCCTGAGCGCTCACCGGCGCGCTATCCGTGGGCGGTTCTGAGCGCACGCAGCTACGAGGTTTTCCCGCTGGTGTGCCCCCTGTGCGGTGGGCCGATGCGCCTCATCGCGTTCATCACGCAGGGGGCACGGGTCAGCAAGATTCTGGACCACATCGGCGTGGACTGAAACGCCGGACGAAATGCGTGGCCGGGTCAGCGCCGTCAACTCGCTGTTTATCGGCGCCAGCAATGAACTCGGCGAGTTCGACTCGGGCGCCGCCGCCGCCTTGCTCTGACCGGTCGGTTCGGTGGTAGTGGGCGGTATCGGTACGCTGCTGGTGGCTGCGCTGTGGACCAGGTGGTTTTCGTCGCTGGCGCGGCGCGACCGGCTGGATGGCAGTTGAAGCGGTTCAACTCGGGGGCGTACTTGTTTGTCACCTTCGGCCAGCTGAACCCATTTATCGATTGCCGCTCCTTTGACCGAATCACAGAATAGTTCCATAAAACGTCAATTGGGGGTGGCGTGGGCCCGGTCGGCTCGGTGGTGATGGGTGGCAACGGAACGCTGCTGGTGGCGGCCTGGTGGACGCGCTCGTTTCCGTCGCTGGCGTAGCGGGATCGGCTGGAGGGGCGGGAGGCTGAACCGTCAGGCGGGCGGAAAGCGCAACTGCGAAAAGGCGCGCCCGCGGACAATGGCTTTGCGCTCGACTTCCGCCGCCGACTCCAGCCAGCCCTTTTGCTCCAGAAAAATCAGAAAGGCCCGGGTGCTTACCTTGCGGCAACTTTCCGGCAGCAGAAAGCCGGTGCTGGCGATCTTGTGGTCCTCGAACAGGAAGACGCCGGTGGGCGGCGGATCGCGCAAGGCGAAACTGTTCATAACCTCCTGCACCGCGACTTCACCGAGGTTGGACTTTCGCGGCGCGGCCGCGGCGGCAGATTGTCGTTGCAGGTAGTGCGCCATGGTTTGTGTAGGCAATACAGTCACCGCGTTCGCGCGGACCCATGCCGTTATCGTTCCATTGGTGGGTGTCCGGTTGCGCGTGACCTCATGCAGGACCATGTCGACGATTTGCACCGGCCACCCAGGTTTGAGCAACAGGACGAGCGCGTGCGCGTAGGCCAGTGTGATCAGAGGTCCCGCGTCCGGCAACAGCAGCGTCGGTGCATCGGCCTCCATGGGACCACCCGCCTACGGCGCCAGTGCGTGAAGACCGGCCACCATGCCCTGGGTTGTGTTTTCCGTCAGGCGCGGCATGGGCAGATGCACCTGCGCCATCAACAAAAATAAATCTTCCTGGCTCTCGATCCCCAGGGCAAGCATCGCGGCTTTGCCGTCCGCGCGTCCCAACGAGAAATCCAGCAGCGTCTTGAAATTCTGGTTGCCGGATGCCTCCGCCGCTTCAAAGGTTTCAACCAGATGCCGAAGCTCGGCATTGAACAAGGCATTGATGGAGGTGTCCGATTTGGCGGCAATGACCTTGGCGCGTTTGAGCAGTTCACGGTCGACTGCCCCAGTGAAGTTGACGGGTTCAGCCATGCTGGCCTCCAGAGAAGAAATGACACATAAATAAGTGTAAACCTTATTTGTGTGTTAACTACATGGATGGCAGGTGGCATGACTTTTTGTACCCCAAGATTTCAGATGGCCGCCAGTTCCAGCAGCTTGAGGCGTTTGGTGATCTGTTCCAGGAACTGTTCGGTGACGTGGGACAAGGCCCGGTGCCACCGACTGAAGGACCTGCTCATGCTGACCCATCTTCGCGACTCACCACGCGCCGCTTTTGACAGCCTGCGTCGCACCGATGACAGCCGTGCCTGCGCGCAATCCGGCCATGAAGTCGAGGACCATTTCGGTGACGGCACCAGATTGGTCGGATTCAACCTCTACTGGACCGTCGTCGCATCAGCAGCCCAATCCAAACCCAAGCTCTACAACCCACGCCACCCCGAGCGAACCCTGCTCTACCGCACCGTCTGCGAGAGCTGTGCAGCTCGGGCTTTGCGCGCGCCCGGTGTGATGACTGTGGGCATGACTACTTTGTCGCCTTCTCCTGCAAGGGTCGTGGGGTCTGTCCGTCGTGCAACACTCGGCGCATGGTGACGGCGGCGCACCTGACAGATCACGTTTTGCCTATCCGTCTATCCGTTGCCAGTGCGTCAGTGGGTACTGTCGGTGCCCAAACGGCTGCGCTACTTCATGCAGCGCGACGCGGCGGTGCTCACCATATTGCTGCGCATCTTCCCGCGGGTCATCGAGCAACGCCTGCACCAACACTGCCCCGGTGCGGCGCAGGTGGACAGGGCAGGCTTGCGCATCGGCGCAGTCGCCTTCATTCACCGATTCGGCTCCAGCCTGAATGAGCATGTGCATTTTGACTTCGGCGTAACAAGCCCTGCGGGCAATTGTTAGCCTACGCCGCAACTTCGTTGTCACGTCTGCGTGGTTGACGGGGTGTTTGAGGTGGTGCAAGGCAAAGCTGATGCCAAAGCCACAGCGCCGCCGGGCGTGATTTTTCATCCGGCCACTGGGATCGACCAGGCTGGCGTGGCTCAGGTGTCGCCTCATCGCGTTCATTACGCAGGGCACAGGTCGGCAAGATTCTGGACCACATCGGCGTGGACTCCCAGCCCCGTACGCGTACACATGCTCAGCTCCACATCTCCCAGCCCCTCCACCTTCGCGCAGACCTCTGCATTACGCTCGACCACCACCGATCTGAGGCGGGCTCCGGTGAGTATCGCGTCACCGTGGCGCAGCGGCTTGCCGCAGTCGCGGGCATGGTTCGTCAGCCAGGTCAGGCTCGCGAGAAGGCCGTCCTGGCTCGGCCCGTTGTCGATCTGCGCCACCCGCTGCCCATCGATGAATAACTCCATCTGCAGTCGGGCCAGGTCGAGGGCCTGCCAATCATGCGCCGCAGGGCCCAGGATCAATCCGGCGTTCCCCTGTAAATCGGCCATGGCGGTCAGAGCCGGCAAAGCCTCCTTGTTGCGCAGGCGCGAGGAGACGACTTCGAGCGCCGGATGCAGTGCGCCGATCGATTCGCGTACCTCTTGCGTGCCGATGACGCCCGGTTGCGTCAGGTCGCGACCGATCAACACCGCCACCTCAATTTCATTCTCGACCGGGCCGCTGAGCGGAGTCTTGATCGGTTCTCATCATTGCGTTGCGCCGCATTGTCAGCTTATGGCTTGACCATCTTCGCCTCGCGCGCCACCCGCGTCGCGTTCTCGACCTCGGTGCGCAAGGCTTCGCGCATGCGCTCCGGGCCACCCAGGCGCCGCACAATGCCCATTTTGTTCATGATGGCTCGCACCTCCTCGTCATTCATGACCGACAGCATGTCCGCGCTGATCTTGGCCACCAGCTCGGGCGGCAGGTTGGCCGGCGCGACCATGCCGTACCAGGTGTCCCATTCGACCGCAATGCCCTGCTCGCGGAAGGTTGCGACATTGGGAAAGGCCTCCATGCGCTCCGCTGAAGCCACGCCGATGGGTTTGGCCTTGCCGGTTTGCAAGTTGGGGGCATGCCCAACAGGCTGCCCATGATGGTGTGGACATCGCGTTGTGCGAACGCCAGGTTGGCCGGCGCCGCGCCGGCGAATGGAATCTCCACCACGTCGATGCCCGTGACGATCTTGAGCATGTTGAAGGCAAAATGCCCGGCGCTGCCAGGCGACGAGTTGCCGCAATTGAAC
>JAYWAV010000247.1:0-4359 GCA_043782015.1 Rhodoferax sp.
AACAGCCAGGCACCCAACGCAACCCAGAAACTGCCCAGCCCAATCCATAGCGCACGCAATGCGTCGTAATGCAAGCCGAAATGCCAAGACGTAAGGCACAGCACGGCGCACAAGATGCCGATGGCAATGGAAGAGCGGCCAGCCAGCTGATTCAAATTGCCCCATTCCCAAGCCCCGGCGGCGATGAGCAGCGTAGCAACCAGAGCGAACGCCAGCGGATCGCGATAAAACACAGCCGGCAGCAAGACCGCCAGCAGCGCAACCGCCGTAATGATTCTTTGCTTGAGCATGGGGAGGATCCGGGTTAGCCGCGCTATAAGCTGGGCTGTAGAAGTTGTTCAGATGTCAGGCCAAAGCGGCGTTGGCGCGAAGCATAGTCGTACAGCGCGGTATCCAGCGCCCCTTCATCAAAGTCGGGCCACAGCTTGTCAGAGAAATACAGCTCGGAATACGCGCACTGCCATAGCAGAAAGTTGCTGATGCGCATTTCACCGCCCGTGCGAATCAGCAAATCCGGGTCCGAAACATGGGCCAGGGCCATGGCTTGCGACAAGGCTTCTTCAGTAATGGGCGTACCTTGATCCGCGAGACGCGAAGCCGCGTTCGCGATGTCCCAACGCCCACCGTAGTTGAAACACACGTTCAAAACCAGGCGCTGGTTATCGGCAGTTTGCCGCTCGGCCTCTTGCAAACCCTGTACTACTTTGTCGGAAAGACCTGCATGGGCGCCAACGAAGTGCAGACGCACGCCATCCCGCTTGAGTTGCTTTACTTCCCGTGCTAGCGCCATGGCCAGCAGATCCATCAGCCCCGACACTTCGTCAGCCGGCCGCTTCCAGTTCTCCGAGGAAAAGGCAAAGACGGTCAAGACCTGGATGCCGCGGTGGGCACAGGCCGTGACCATGCGCTTGAGTGCGTCGACGCCCTGCTTGTGGCCTGCAATACGTGGCAAGAATCGCTGCGACGCCCATCGTCCATTTCCATCCATCACGATGGCAATGTGTCGCGGAGCTGCAGTCTGGACCGTCATGGGTCAGACCGCCATCAGGTCCTGTTCCTTGGCCGCAACCAGATGGTCTATCTCGGCAATATGCTTGTCGGTCAGCTTCTGTATGTCAGCCTCAGATCGCTTCTGGTCGTCTTCCGAAGCCAGCTTGTCCTTCACCAGCTTTTTAACGGCTTCGTTGGCGTCACGGCGCAGATTGCGAACCGCGACCTTGCCATTCTCGCCTTCACCACGAACCAGTTTGGTGAGCTCCTTGCGACGCTCTTCCGACATCACAGGCATCGGAACACGGATCAGATCACCCATGCTGGAAGGATTCAGCCCGAGGTCGCTGTCGCGAATGGCCTTCTCAATTTTCGCGCCCATGCCCTTTTCCCAGGGCTGGATGCTGACGGTTCTGGAGTCCAGCAGCGACAGATTGGCAACCTGGCTCAAGGGAACCATGGAGCCGTAGTAGTCCACTTGCACCGAATCCAGCAGCGCGGGATTGGCACGACCTGTGCGGACTTTGGACAAATTGTTTTTGAGCGCCGCAATGGACTGGTCCATTTTGGTTTGCAGAGTGCTCTTGATTTCTTCAATGGCCATACATCTCTCCTCGAATCGTCAACACAAGACCCTAGCGCCTCAGACGTGAACCAGGGTGCCCTCGTCCTCACCCAACACCACGCGCTTGAGCGCACCGTGCTTAAAAATGGAAAACACCTTGATCGGCAACTTCTGGTCACGGCACAACGCAAAGGCGGCTGCATCCATGATGCCCAGATTCTGGTTCATCGCCTGGTCAAAAGTAATGTGGGAATAACGCGTCGCGTTGGGGTCGCGCTTGGGATCCGCAGAGTACACGCCATCCACCTTGGTGGCCTTGAGTACGATTTCTGCGCCAATTTCCGCACCACGCAGGGCAGCCGCCGTATCCGTTGTAAAAAATGGATTGCCGGTGCCTGCCGCAAAAATCACGACCTTGCCTTCTTCCAGGTACTGCAATGCCTTGGGCCGCACATACGGCTCCACGACCTGCTCAATCCCGATCGCCGACATCACGCGGGCCGTCAGGCCCGCCTTGTTCATGGTGTCGCCCAATGCCAGCGCGTTCATGACGGTCGCCAACATGCCCATGTAATCGGCAGTGGCGCGGTCCATTCCAACCGAGCCGCCCGCTACACCACGGAAAATATTGCCTCCGCCGATCACCACTGCAACCTCTACACCCAGGCGGGTGACTTCGGCAATCTCGTCCACCATACGTACGATGGTGTCGCGGTTGATGCCGAATTGGTCATCACCCATCAGGGCCTCACCCGACAACTTCAGCAATATGCGCTTGTAGGCGGGTTTTTCTTGGCTCATGGATGACTCCCGTAAATGCTGGTGAATGAAAGGGCAGGTAGTGTCCGGCTCACAGGGCCTGAGCCCTGATCTGCTTAAGCGGCCTGTTTTGCAGCGGCGACTTGTGCAGCCACCTCGGCTGCGAAATCGCCAACCTTCTTCTCAATGCCCTCACCCACCACGTACAGCGTGAAGCCGGTCACGGTGGTGTTGACTGACTTGAGCATTTGCTCGACGGTTTGCTTGTCGTTCTTCACGAAAGTCTGGTTGAACAGCGAGACTTCCTTCAGGTACTTCTGCACGCCGCCATCGATGCGCTTGGCGACGATTTCAGCGGACTGCACTGGCTTGCCAGCAGCAGTAGCAACAGCAGCGTCTTCCGCCGCCTTGGCAGCAGCGACCGAGCGCTCGCGCTCGACCAGCTCGGCGGGCACTTGGTCCGCCGACAGGGATACGGGCTTCATCGCTGCGATGTGCATCGCAACGTCCTTGGCAGCCACTTCGTCGCCGGTGTATTCAACAACCACACCGATGCGGGTGCCGTGCAGGTAAGAGGCCAGTTTGGCCGGGCCAGCGAAGCGCTTGAAGCGGCGGAACGTCATGTTCTCGCCAATCTTGCCAATCAGACCACGGCGCACGTCTTCCAACGTAGGGCCAAAGCCGTCTTGTTCAAAAGCCAGTGCACCCAGAGCGGCCACGTCGGCCGGGTTGTGCGTGGCCACCAAAGCAGCAGCGGCGTTGGCCAACGCGAGGAAGCTGTCGTTCTTGGTAACGAAGTCGGTTTCGCAATTGGTTTCCAGCATCGCGCCGGCATCGCCTTCGAAAGCAGCAGTGATGACGCCTTCGGCGGTCACGCGGGACGATGCCTTACCGGCCTTGCTGCCCAGCTTGACGCGCAACAGCTCTTCAGCCTTGACCATATCGCCCTCGGCTTCGGTCAGGGCTTTTTTGCATTCCATCATGGGCGCATCAGTCTTGCCACGCAGTTCGGCGACCATGCTTGCGGTAATTGCTGCCATTTATATTCTCCGTATTCAGTTCAATAGTTTAAAGAAGCGCTAAAAAAAAGGGGCACACAAGCCCCCTTTTTAGGGTGAGAAGGACCTTAAGCGGCAGCTTCGTTCACTTCCACAAATTCATCTTCGCTTTCAGCAGCAACTGCCTTGACAACGTCGTCAACGGAGTTGGCTCGGCCTTCCAGGATGGCGTCAGCAATGCCACGGGCATACAGCGTCACGGCCTTGGCCGAGTCGTCGTTACCGGGGATCACGTAGTCGATGCCTTCTGGGGAGTGGTTGGAATCCACTACGCCGATCAGGGGAATGCCCAGCTTCTTGGCTTCAGCGATGGCAATCTTGTGGTAACCCACGTCGATCACGAAAATCGCGTCTGGCAGCGTGTTCATGTCTTGGATGCCACCAATGTCTTTTTCCAGCTTTTCCAGTTCGCGAGCGAACATCAGCTGCTCTTTCTTGCTCATGGCGTCCAGGCCAGCTTCTTGCTGAACCTTCATGTCCTTGAGGCGCTTGATCGATGTCTTGACCGTCTTGAAGTTGGTAAGCATGCCGCCCAACCAACGCTGGTCCACAAAAGGAACGCCTGCGCGCTGGGCTTCAGCAGCCACGGTGTCGCGCGCCTGGCGCTTGGTACCCACCATCAGGATGGTGCCGCGCTTGGCGGACAGCTGGCGAACGAACTTCGCAGCATCCTGGAACATCGGCAAGGATTTTTCCAGGTTGATGATGTGGATCTTGTTGCGGTGGCCGAAGATGAACGGAGCCATCTTGGGATTCCAGAAGCGGGTTTGGTGTCCAAAGTGAACGCCGGCTTCCAGCATTTCGCGCATAGTAACTGCCATGTAAATACTCCAAAGGTTAGGTCTTAAATCCAGTCCGCTATTTGCCGGCAAGGAAGTTAGAATTTCCTGGCCGGGCAACACCTTGACGGGGCTGGTTTGCGATTGAATTGCCAACGAACAGGTCGTACCGTCAGCAAAACCCAAAGAGTATAACATGCCCGCCCCA
>JAYWAV010000248.1:0-4357 GCA_043782015.1 Rhodoferax sp.
CCTGGAAGTAGGCCAGCGGCAGTTGCACCAGATGGCGAAACAGGCGCGCGCCGAGTTCTACGTCGATGCGGCTGGTGGTGTGGCTGAAGACATATGTGCGCAGCGCGCTGAGGATGGACTCGAAGACGACCACAACAACGAGACCGAAGACCAGTACGTCCAGGGTGGTCAGGCCCTTGTGGACCAAGACCTTGTCCATCACGACCTGAAAGAACAGAGGAGATACCAGTCCAAAGAGTTGTAGCGCAAAGGAGATGAGCAAGACTTCGCCCAACAGGCGGTGGTATTTGACGAGGGCGGGGATGAACCACGAGAAGTCGAACTTGGCCAGCGCGCCCATCAGGCTGGCGCGGCTGGTGATCAGGATCAACTGGTCCGTCCACTCCTCTGCAAATAACTCGATGGGCTCGATGGTGGGGCGGCCCTCATTGGCCCCGTCTTGAAACAGTACGCGCTTGCCGTCGCATTGGGCGAGGATGACGATGCGCCGGATGCCTTCTGGACTTTGCATCAGGGCCAGTGCGGGCAAAGGCGTAAGACTCAGGCGCTCTTGGCTCGTTTTAACCAGCTTGGCTTGCAGGCCAAGGTGTTTGGCTGCACGCAGCAGATCTGAGGTTTCCAGGTTTTCGCTGGTGGTTAGACCCAGTTGGTGAGCCAGGGTGGCGGGGTCAGCGGAGATTTGGTGAAAGCGGGCAATTGAACAAAGTGCGGCAAGACTGGATGCCAGTGGGTTTTCTACTGTCACAAATTTCCTCGCCTGACATTAATTCTCTGCTGTTGCGCAGATGACTTAACTCCAATCTATCTGTTAGCGCAAGAATTTCATATCCCCCATTTGGGGGATATTGCAAATATTTGCTCATAACCTAATTCGGATTAAGGCAGGGA
Source organism: Rhodoferax sp. (assembly GCA_043782015.1). Classification (GTDB taxonomy): domain Bacteria; phylum Pseudomonadota; class Gammaproteobacteria; order Burkholderiales; family Burkholderiaceae_C; genus Allorhodoferax. The sequence continues at coordinate 889 of JAYWAV010000248.1, forward strand.
ACTCTAATTTGCAAATGAAGTCTTCTCAACGTCGATCTATTTGCATCCAAAAACCTCCCTGCTTACTTGTTGCATGGCAACCACTAAATTGATCAAAATTCATGTAAACGGGTTACCCGAAAGCGGGCATATGCGGATGTCAGAAAATGGCCCGAAGCGGACATGCCGAAGCGAATTGCGGAAGACTGCTTTCAGCCTAAAGTGACGTGTCCGTCGAAAATGCATTGTTCTTTTTTCGCGCATTGGGCGATCACAAAGCAGACATTTTGGCGAGTCGGGACGTTGCCCATAGCAATAGATCTCCAGTCGTTAAGCGAGCAACACAGAGAATCAACGCAAGGGGCCAACGGTTCCCATAACAGATGCTCGGCAAGACCGAACTACGCACTGAACCGCGAGGTTCAGTGCGGTAGCTCAAATCCGGCGCCTGCGCGGCACCACATCCAGTTGCACCGTGAGCTTGGCTGATCCAACGCTTACGGTCAGTGGCTGCGGTTTTTTCTCGGCGAGTTGGACTGGGTGCCAGACCTTGATGGTGGCAGCACCTTCGGGTAGATCTTCCAGAATGGCTACGCCATCGGCACCGGTTTTTACGGCCCAGGATGACTCGGCCACGTAGACATTTCCACTCATGGAGCCATGGATAAAGCAGCCCAGCAGCGCAGCGCCGGTGACACCGGGCTTCTCCAGCGTGACCTCCGCGCTGTTCGGCGGCTTGCCCTCGGAGCGGCCCTCCAGTCGCAACGCAAATCCATCGGCACCGCTGGTCGTGCCAGCGAAGCCCACACCTGGTGTGGACATGCGCACATGGTGGTCCCACGCGTCGTTATTGACAAATCGCACCTTGGCGCCCGGAGACACCACAGTCACGGCGGGAAGAAACTGCATTTTTTCCTGATTGACCACCGCGCTCATCGGCGGTGGGTGCTTGGAAGTGCCTTTGGCTGCTGGAACAATGACGACCACCGCATCCGGCGCAGGTTTGCCGTCTTTGTCCAGCACCAGAACGTCGATCGTGCCGGCCTGGGCCGCCCCCAAGGCGAGGACGCCCAGGGCAGCTTGTGCGGTTTTCTGGAGCATCCAATTTTTCATATCGGGCCTTACTTGACGGTGATCACGTCACGGTGCATGGGCGCCAGCTTGGCCAGCAGCGCGTTCTGCGCCGAGAACGGAATGCCACGGGCCTCCATGGACACCTGCAGCACTTCCACCAATGCATTGAAATCACCCTTGGTGATGTCCAGTTCGGCGTGCGCTGTTTTCATGTCCACGCCCTTGTAGCTGCAAGGGCCGCCGGAGACCACGCAGAACTGCACGACCAACATCTCTTTGATGTGCTGCTGGTTGGCGGGTTTAAAAAATGGCCCGGTGCGCGGATCGGCCAGCAGGCGCACCATGAAGTCGTCCATCAGTACGGTCAGGCCGACCTTCTCGCCGAGGGCTTTGTAGAGCGGGTCTGATTGCATGGCGGGCGCCGTCGCGCTGGTCTGGGCCTGTGCAGGCACTGCGACCAGGAGTGAACTGGCCAAAGCGATGGCAAACAAAGGGGCGGTGAGGAATGTGTTTTTCATGAGATGTCTCTGTAAGTGTTGAGAGTCAGGACGCGATCAAAACGCGAACTGGGCCGACAGGTAGTAACCGGTCTGCGTACGCCCGCCAGTCATGCCCGGCACGATGCGCCCCAGGTCCACATAGGCCAGCGTGACCGATGCGTTCTTGTTCGGCGCCCAGGCCACGAACAGGTCTTTCCAGGCGTCTTCTGCCAGTGCATCACCCAAGCCCGCACCACGGCCTACATCTTCCAGGTTGTTGGGCTTGGCACGGTATTCCGCACCGATGGCTACGTGTTTGTTCAGCAGGTAGGCGACTGAGACCTCGGGCACCAGGCTTGGGCGGTCGCGACCGGTTGCACCGGCACCAAAGCCCAGCAATCCGTTCTGGTTGGCGTTGGTGTAGCGCAGCGTGCCGTTGACTAGCAGGCTCTGCGCCAGGAATAGCTTGGTGGCGCTGACATACAGGTCAGTTCCGCTGGTCTTGGTACCGAGGAAGTTCAAGACGGAACCCAGAGACCCGGGGTCTGTTGATTTGTATTCCAGGCCGACGGCAATCTGTGGCATCCAGATGTCGCTGTCCAGAATCGCGTCTCCTGCCACTTTGACCTTGAGACCCAGAATGTCCATCTTGATGTGCTGGCCGGGGGTGACGCCAAAGGGGGCGATGCCATTGAGTCCTATCGATGGCGATGCATCAAAGTCCTGGCGTGCCAGGGAGACTTCCACCCGGTCTTTGTAGCCCACGGCTGCGCCATAGGCGCTGAGCGCGTAGTCTTGCGTGACGGTGCGCGTGACATGGGCGGTGGCGCCGATTTCACCTTCGGTGGCGTTGGAGCCGATGACGGCCCAAGGGGTCAGGCCGCCGCCTGCGGCGCCATCCACGGTGCTGACACCGCCGGTGAGCAGCAACTTGCCAGTATCCGCCTGGGCCGCTATGCAGCTTAGGCCGGCAGCGCTGATCAGCAGCGCAGTACGGAGGGTTTTCTTCATGAGGTGTCCAATCGCAGAAAAGTGGATGACAGCGCGCCCGGCTGGGCACGGTTTGCGGTACGCCTAGTGGGTACGCAGCACAGCCCAGACTGGATTCAACTTTTTTGGTAACCTGGCGTATTTATATACAAAATCGGTCTCCAGCGCACGCTGGACGTGCGTAAGCAGCTACTATTTTGATAGTGATTACGTGCCGTGCGCCCGCTGGCGCGTGGCCCACCAGCTCATGCCCATCGCAGCCAGCAGCGCCACCAGGCCAAACCAATGCAATGCGCCCATGCCGCCCTGTGCGATCAGCCAGCCGCCACTGCCCGCGCCCAGCGCCTGGCCCGCGTACATCGCCGAAGAGTTCAGCGCGATCGATCCGGCAGCCAAGGCCGGGGCGATGCCAACCAGCCGCGCCTGCTGGGCGGAGTTGGACGCAAAGCAACCCAAGCCCCAGGGCGCAATGATCAAGGCCACCAGAATCAGGTTCGTACCCAGCGGAAACAGCAACAGACTCAACGCCATGCTGCCCACCGCCAGCATCACCGAGCGCGGTGCGCCGATGCGGTCAATGTTGCGCGACATCACGATATTACCGAGCAACCCGAATGCGCCGAACCATGCAAACAGCAGGCTCAGTTGCAGCGGCGTGATGTCCAGCATGGCCTTGTAATACGGCGCAAAGTACGAAAACAGCACGAACTGCCCGGCCGAATAGAGCAGCGTCACCGCCACGCTGAACATCAGTGCCTTGGATCGAAAAGCTTCGCCCCAGGCCGCGCGGGACAACGCGGGAGGCTTGACGCCATCGGGCATCGCCCGCCACACCCACACCGCGCTGATCAAACTCATCAGCGCCACGAACCCGAACGCACTGCGCCAGCCCCACACGCCACCGATCAACGCACTGATCGGCATGCCCAGCACCGACGCGACCGACC
>JAYWAV010000249.1:0-4335 GCA_043782015.1 Rhodoferax sp.
TACTTCGAGGCCGCCGCGGTCATCATTTCGCTGACCCTGCTGGGCCAGATGCTGGAACTCAAGGCGCGCTCGCAAACCTCGGCGGCCATCAAGTCGCTCCTGGGGCTGGCGCCCAAAACGGCGCGGCACATCCAGCCCGATGGCACGGAGGCCGATGTGGCACTGGCCGAAGTGCATGTGGGTGATCTGCTGCGCGTGCGGCCTGGCGAAAAAATTCCGGTCGATGGCGTGGTGACTGAAGGCAGCAGCGCAGTGGACGAATCCATGCTGACCGGCGAGCCGCTGCCTGTCAGCAAACGTACGGGAGACAAGCTGATTGGCGCCACGCTGAACACCAGCGGCGCACTGGTGATGCGTTCGGAAAAAGTAGGCTCGGCCACGGTACTGTCGCAGATCGTGCAGATGGTGGCGCAGGCGCAGCGTTCGCGCGCACCGATGCAGCGCATGGCCGATGTGGTGGCGGGCTACTTCGTCATGGCCGTGGTCAGCATCGCACTGTTGACGCTGCTGGTCTGGGGCGCGTTCGGTCCGCAGCCCAGCTGGGTCTATGGCCTGATCAACGCGGTGGCGGTGCTGATCATTGCCTGCCCGTGTGCGCTGGGCCTGGCGACGCCCATGTCCATCATGGTGGCGACCGGCAAAGGGGCGACGCAGGGCGTGCTGTTCCGTGATGCGGCGGCGATAGAAAACCTGCGCAAGGTGGATACCCTGATCATCGACAAGACCGGCACCCTGACCGAAGGCCACCCGGCCTTTGACCGCGTCGTGCCCGCTTCGGGATGGGATGCAGACGAGGTGCTGCGACTGGCTGCCAGCCTCGACCAAGGCAGCGAACACCCGCTGGCGGCCGCCATTGTGGCGGCGGCGCGGGCACGTCAGCTGATGCTGGAGTCCGCCAGCAACTTCGACTCATCCTCCGGCATCGGCGTGCAAGGGCAAGTGGGCGCGCGCAAGCTGGCGTTGGGCAACACCGCGCTTATGCAACAGGCAGGGATTTCCGTCGACAGTCTCCACGCCCAGGCCGAAGGTTTGCGCACCGAAGGCGCCAGTGTGATGCACCTCGCGGTCGATGGGCAACTAGCGGGGCTGTTAGCCGTGTCCGACCCGATCAAGGCCAGCACACTGGAGGCCTTGACAGCACTGAAAGCGGCGGGCCTGCGCATCATCATGGCCACCGGCGACGGCCTGACCACCGCCAAAGCGGTCGCGACCAAGCTGGGCATTGACGAAGTGCATGGCGAGGTGCATCCGCAGGACAAGCTGGCCCTGGTGGAAAAATTGCAGGGCGAAGGCCGTGTGGTGGCTATGGCTGGCGATGGCATCAACGACGCGCCGGCATTGGCCAAAGCCAACGTCGGTATTGCGATGGGTACCGGCACCGACGTCGCGATGAACAGCGCCCAGCTCACACTGGTCAAAGGCGACCTGCGCGGCATCTCCGTGGCGCGCGGACTGTCGGAAGCCACCGTGGCCAACATGAAGCAGAACCTGATGTTTGCCTTCTTTTACAACGCGCTGGGCATTCCGGTGGCCGCTGGCGTGCTCTACCCTTTCACCGGCTGGCTGTTGTCGCCCATGATCGCCGCGCTGGCCATGAGTCTGAGCTCGGCGTCGGTCATCGGCAACGCGCTTCGACTGCGCGGCAAGGCGCTGTGATCGGGCCGTACCCCGTCAGGCAGTGAGCCTGGCCAGCGCTTCCTGGTACTTAGCCGCAGTTTTGGCGATGACGTCGTTGGGCACGCGCGGTGCCGGGGGCGTCTTGTTCCAGGGTTTGCCATCCACCAAGGTTTGCTCCAGCCAGTCGCGCACAAACTGCTTGTCGTAGCTGGGCGGGTTGGTACCGACCTGGTAGCTTTCCTGCGGCCAGTAGCGCGAGGAATCCGGTGTCAGCACTTCGTCCATCAGCGTAAGCGTGCCGTCCTTGTCCAGGCCAAACTCGAACTTGGTATCGGCAATGATGATGCCCTTGGTCAGCGCGAACTCAGCGGCGACTTTGTAGATCTGGATGCTGATGTCACGGATACGGGTGGCCAGGTCCAGGCCGATCATTTCCACCGTTTTCTCAAACGTGATGTTTTCGTCGTGATCCCCGACCGCTGCTTTGGCAGCGGGCGTGTAGATCGGCTCCGGCAACTTGGACGCGTTTTGCAAACCTGCGGGTAGCTTGACGCCACACACCGCACCGTTGTACTGGTATTCCTTCCAGCCACTGCCGGCCAGATAGCCACGCACAACCGCTTCCACGGGGATGGGCTTGAGGCGCTTGACCAGCATGGAGCGGCCCTCCACTTGCGCCACCTCTTCCGGCAACACTGCGCTTTCAGGCGCATCGCCAGTCAAGTGGTTAGGGCAAATATCGGCGCCGTTTTTACCAAGTTTCTCAAACCAGAACAGCGCCATTTGCGTCAGCAGCACGCCTTTGCCGGGGATGGGTTCGCCCATGATCACGTCAAACGCGCTCAGGCGGTCACTGGCCACCATCAGGATGCGGTCATCGCCCACCGCATAGTTGTCACGCACCTTGCCACGGGCGAGCAAAGGCAGGGAAAGGGCGGAGGTGTGCACAGCAGTGGTCATGGCAAATCGATCAGTAAAAAGGCCCGCGTCACCCAACGGGGCAGCGCGAGCCTGAGATTATCGCAAGTTCAATTTTTCGCCGTGCCGCCCCAAGAAAAATTAGCCCCCGTGGGGCAGGGACCTGCGTAGCGGCGGAGCGTGGGGCAGGCTGCTTGTTTACTGCACGACTTGGGCCAGTTCACCTCTGCTGTATTTCGCTGCGACCACGCTGAGGCTGTCGCCCTTGATCTTGCCTGCCTGGCCTTCGCAGCCAAACTCGATATAGCGCTGCTTGCAAATCGCCTGCGCCGCGGCACGGGCGGGTTTGAGCCATTCGCGGGCATCAAACTTCTCTGGGTTCTCGGCCAGGAACTTGCGCACTGCGGCAGTCATCGCCAAGCGGATATCCGTGTCGATATTGATCTTGCGCACGCCGAACTGGATCGCCTTCTGAATCTCCTCCACCGGTACGCCATAGGTCTCCTTCATCTTGCCACCGTACTGGTTGATGATGGCCAGCAAATCCTGCGGCACGCTGGAAGAGCCATGCATCACCAGATGGGTGTTGGGCAGACGGCGGTTGATTTCCTTGATCCGCTCAATCGCCAGAATGTCGCCTGTGGGCTTGCGCGTGAACTTGTAGGCGCCATGGCTGGTGCCAATCGCAATCGCCAGTGCGTCGAGCTGGGTGCGCTTCACAAAATCAGCCGCCTGCTCCGGGTCTGTCAGCAACTGGTCCATGGTCATCGTGGCATCGGTGCCATGGCCGTCTTCCTTGTCGCCCTTCATGGTCTCCAGAGAGCCCAGGCAACCCAGTTCACCTTCCACCGTCACACCCGTCGCATGGGCCATTTTCACGACCTTGGCGGTCACGTCGACGTTGTAGTCGTAGCTGGCAATCGTCTTGCCATCGGCTTCCAGACTGCCGTCCATCATCACCGAGCTAAAGCCCAGATTGATGGCGCTCTGGCACACATCCGGGCTTTGACCATGGTCCTGGTGCATGACCAGCGGAATCTGCGGGTACATCTCCACTGCAGCTTGGATCAAATGCTTAATAAATGGCTCGCCCGCATATTTGCGCGCGCCAGCGCTGGCCTGCAAGATGACTGGCGCCCCGACTTCCTTGGCCGCCTCCATCACGGCCTGGACTTGCTCCAGGTTGTTGACGTTGAAAGCCGGAATGCCGTAGCCGTTGACGGCGGCATGGTCCAGCAGTTCGCGCATGGAAACGAGTGCCATTGGGAGTCCTCTGAGAAGTTGGTAACCGCTTGGTAACTTGTACCGATGGCGGATTTTAATCCTCGGACTGGCGAGAAACCGGTAACTTCCCTTCAGGCTCATGCGTGTTGGGTACTCCCCTCTGCGAATGTCCCCCGGGCCGTGACGGCCCTCCTCCTTGATTTCGCTGCGCGGAGCACCCAACCCACCTGATTCCACGGGGTGTCCGCGCAACTTGCAACAACGCCATAGCTATGGAGCGGATGGTGCGGGGTGTGCGTTTTGCGTAGGCAAAGGAGGAGTGCCCTCACGGCCCGGGGGACACGGAGCAAAACGTATACCCCGCGCCGTCAGCGGGCGAACGAAATGACTTCAAAAAGTAGGGTTACTCAACCTGACAAATCTTCAACATATTCGTGCCCCCAGGAGCCCCCATAGGCTCACCACAGGTGATCGCATACACATCACCCTTTTGCACAATCCCACGTTTCTTCAAATGGCCCTCGGCATCCATCAACGCGGTATCACGGTCCGCACTGGTGTCCATCAACAAAGGGC